>JAZFVB010000168.1:0-9543 GCA_036447515.1 Nitrospinota bacterium | reverse complement strand
AGCGGGGATTCTGGCCGTGGCGCTGAGCCCCTTCGGCAACGTCCTTCCCGACGCCGCCACGAAAATAACATTTTGGGGAAACCCTTTTCCCGTTCCGTGGGAAGGCTACCAAGGCAAAGAGTTCGGCTTTTCCGCCTTTCTGGAAAACCTCCTTTTCTACTTGCCGTTTTTTGGCGCAACGGCGCTTGGCTTTTCCGCGCTTAGGGTGGAAGAACGTGGCCGCAAAAAGTTACTTCTGATTCTCGCATACCTGCAAATTTGCGCCATGTCTCTCGTCGTCAACAGGGCCGGATTCGACAATCTTATAAGGTGCCTTCCGCTTTTTTATATAACCGCCGCGTACCTTGCGTACAGGCTGGTAAAAAAACTGGATAACCCGCCCGTTAAACGCGCCGCCGTGGCTTTTTTAGCGCTGGTCTGGTCTTCATACATCTACGATTTAAACGTCAACAACGGCTTCTATACGGGATCGGTGGGCGCCGTGTGGGAAGGGGGGGGACAGGTAACTCGGGGCAGGGCCGCCGGAATACGGACTTACAGGGAGGATGCCGCAATAATCGAGCGCCTGACCGAGTGGATAGAATCGGAAACCTCGCCCGACGATCCGATATTTGCCGTTCCGCTGAATCCTATATGGTATTACCTATCCGATAGAAAAAATCCCACATATTACGACTGGATACTTCCCACAACCTTTCGGAAAGATAAGGCTGAGGAAAAGCTTCTGAGGCAACTGGATACGACCCCTCCCAAAATGGTAATCTTTTTCGACTTGGCCATAGACAACAAGGAGGAAAGGCGTTTAAAAAACTACGCGCCATTGCTGGTAAAGTGGATTAATGATAACTACATTTACAAAGGACACGTTTCAAACTTTCAGGTATGGGTAAGAAAAACTTAAAGCTGAAAACAGCCGCGGTTCCGGCTCTGTTGATATTCATTTTCCTTAACGCCCATGTGCCGCTAGAGTCCGCGGATCGCGGCAAAATATCGCGGGAAGATAAATCAGCCGTCCTGCAGCTTGCAGAACGCCAGGCGGCAACACTCAAAGCGGAATTCGAAGGTAACTTCACCACGATTTACGGCCTCCTTACCCCGGAGTACCGGCAGGCGGTTCCTCTCCCGGATTTTCTTGCCCAGCCCTTTGCGCCACCCCGCAAAAAAAGCAAGCGGGAAAAAGATGTTTCGGTAAGCGGTTCAAAAACGACGCCCCCCAAATCGCCGAACGCCAACAAAAAACCGGCAATAAGAAAATTTCCCAAGTCTTTTTTAGGCTACCGTTTTATTAAGTTCAACCTCTCGGAAGATGGGAAAGATGCCCTGGTAACTTATGAGGGAATGTACTTTATTTCTTTCATGTCCATGGCTCTAACTAAGGCGACAAAAAGCAAATATTGGAAGAATATAAACGGCCAATGGTATGCGGAGCCTCCAACAAAATACCGGCAAAACATATCCGGCGCAAAAGCAGCGGCAACTCTCCCCCGGCTTACCAGGCATTTTACCGCCGTCGATATTGCAAGGGAATTTTTTAACGACGCAAAACTTGCGGAAGGATCCAAAAGAACACTCTTGCTGGAAAACGCTTTCCTCATTGATCCCTTTGAAACAACCGGAATGGCGGTCGAAGAAAAGATCGATGTGGGCGAGCTGCCAATGCGATATATAGACCGGGCAATGCCGGGCGCAAAAGCCGGAATACCGATTGTCCTCTTTTTAATGGAAGCCGGAAAATGGTATGAACTTGCCGGCAACGTGAAAGGCGCCCTTGAATTATACGAAAAGGCCATGAAAATCGATTATACCTTTGAGCCATCGCTGGTCTCCGCAACAAATGCGGCGGTAAAGCTGGGCAGATGGAAAGACGCGGCAAAATATTACGGGCGCCTTCTAACGCTTGCCGTCGTTAAAAAGAAGAGATATCCACCTACCATTGAGCCGTACATAAAACCCGAATGTACCGTATGCCGCGAGCTTGAACGCGAGGATAAAATCCGTCTGGCGAATTCGCTCCTGGCGGCGCAGAAGTGGGGCTTGGCCGCAGTTATTTACGAAAATCTCATAACGGAAAACGACACATGGCAAAAAACGAAAAACCGGTTATTAAAAGGCGAAGCCGTAACATTGGCGGAAATCCTCGGTGAAGACATGATCGCCCATGCGGCGACGGTCACCTACCATGAAATTGCGCAAACGCTGAAAAATGCAAAGATCGGCCTTTACCATCCGGCCGACCTTTCAGTGCAAAGTGCGGGGTTTAATGAAACAATCTCGGCAAGCAGCGTCCGATCCTTAAATTTCAGTCATTACGGATACGGCGTTTTCGCCTCGGATAATACCCCGAATCTCTTGAACATCGCATGGCCGGAAAATAGCCTGACCCACAACTCCCCTTCCGATGGAATTGTGGCTGTCTTTTTATTCAGGGATACTGTTGAAAAACTTCATGTTACAAAGGATAAATCTCCTTTGGCAAAAAAAATATCGGAAATGGAAACCGGACAGGCCGTCCTTATCACCGGTTTATCACTCGCTTGGGATTTTGCCGATAAAGAACTTGCAAAGGCTTATAAATCGGTCGGCGTCGAAGCAAAGGCAATAAAGGATAAAGGCCCCTCTTATGTAATCTTCGGCGTAAAGGGCGCGCCACCCGGCAGCGCGGCAGTTTGGACAGACAGGGTAAGCCTGAGAAAAGTTTTCACGCCCGCCAATCACGAAAACAATCACGAAAACGGAAAAAGAGGCGGAGGGCAGGCAATAGTCCTTTCCGGAAAAGGAGCAAAAGACCCCGTAAGGTGGCGGCCTTAATTGCCATGAAACCGGTATTGTGATAGTTTCCCGAAGTATGAGTACCGTAAGCATAGAAAGGAAGACCAAAGAGACGAGCATAAACCTCAAGTTGAACGTTAACGGCTCTGGCATACACGAGATCAATACCTCTGTCGCGTTTCTTGACCACATGCTCAGCCAGCTTGCGCACCACGGATATTTTGACGTGAATCTGAAAGCCACTGGCGATACCCAAATAGACTTCCACCACACGGTTGAGGATTGCGGCATTGCATTGGGACAGGCTTTCGCCAAGGCTCTTGGCGACAAGAAAGGCATAACGCGATTCGGCCACGCCGTCGTGCCGATGAACGAAGCGCTGGCATCCGCCACTGTGGATTTTTCCGGCAGGCCGTTTTTCGTCATGCACGGAGAACTGCCCAAGGGAAAGACCGGCGACTTCGACACGGAGCTTGTGGAAGAATTCCTGCAGGCTTTTGCCAACAATGCGGGATTAACTTTGCACATAGGGATCGAGCAAGGAAGCAACCTGCACCACATAGCGGAGGCGGTATTCAAGGCCCTTGCGCGCGCGTTAGATGCGGCCACGCGGCCGGAACCGCGCGCTGACGGCGTGCCTTCTACGAAGGGAACGCTATAACCGCCGGAGACCGGCATGTTCCATCCCAAAACGGGGGATACCCTATGATCGCTATAGTGAATTACGATATGGGAAACCTCAGAAGCGTACAGAAAGGTTTCCAAAAAATCGGAGCCGAAGCCGTTATTACGCGCGACCCGGACGTTATTGAAAAGGCGGACGGCCTTGTACTGCCCGGCGTGGGAGCGTTCGGTTTGTGCATGGACAAGCTGAACCAATACTCGCTGGTAAATCCGATACTCGATTTCATAGCCTCCAAAAAACCGTTCCTCGGCATATGCCTGGGGCTCCAGCTTCTTTTTGAAGAAAGCGTGGAGTTCGGCTCGCGTAAGGGCCTCGGCGTAATAAAGGGAAAGGTGATCCGTTTCAAGACGAACGGGCTAAAGGTTCCGCACATCGGCTGGAACAGTGTCGGCATTACGAAAAAATCTCCCCTGATGGAAGGCCTGCCCGACCAAACGTTTTACTACTTTGTACACTCTTTCTACGTAGTGCCGGAAGAAGACGTGGCGATAGGCGAAACCGAATACGGAAAACCGTTCGTGTGCGCCATTCAGAAAGAAAATGTTTTCGCAACACAGTTCCACCCGGAAAAGAGCCAGGACGCGGGCCTTAAAATGCTGGAAAACTTTTATAGGATGACGCAAAACGGATGAAAAAACGCTCGGCCGCCTTAAGCTTTGCGGTGTGGGCCTTCCTTGCATTCCTCGTTTACTGGGGAAGGTATACGCCTCGCCGCGTCGGGTATGCCGGCATGGAGATTTTCTGCAAGTCGGTCTATTACTTGTTGAAGTCGCGGCGGCGCGTCGGCATCGAAAACCTGAGGGTGCTCTATCCCGACGCATCCGGGGAAAAGCTGGACGACATCCTTTACCGCACCTACGTTATGTTCGCGCGCTTCATGGCGGAGTTCGGCAAGATCGCGGACCTAACGCCGGAGAATCTCGGCAGATTTATCAGATTTCACAACTTCGACCTGCTTAAAGAAGCCCATAGCCGCGGCAACGGCGTAATTCTGGCCACGGCGCACTTCGACCATTTCGAAATGATGAACGCCGCCATAGCCGTAAAGGGCCTGCCGGTCTATTCCGTCATACGGGAAGTCGACTTTCCGGCGGCGGACAGCCTGCTGGACAGCGTAAGGAACGCGGCGGGCGTTAAGGTGATAAAACGCGAACGTGCCGCAACCGATATTATAGAACGGCTCCGCAAGGGGAACATCGTTACAATCGCCGCCGACCAGAATGCATCGTTCAACTACGTTCACGTAAAGTTCATGGGAAAGTGGGCGTCCACGTTCAAATCACCCGCCGTCATACACCTGAGGACCGGCGCTCCCATCATTCCGGCTTACAGCGTGCGCGAAAAGGACGACACCCACACCGTTTTTTTCCTTCCCGAAATCAGCACAACCCCTTCCGGCAACTTGAAGAACGATATATTCAACATCACCCAGGCGATAGCGGACGCACAGGCGAAATTCATCGCAGAAAGGCCCGAACTCTGGTTCTGGATACACCGGAGATGGAAAAACCAGCCGACCGAAAAGGAACTTGAAACCCTTTCGGGTTTTGTTTCGGAAGGCGAACTCCAACAGGGCGCAAAAGAGGGCGCAAAAGGCGTTACGGATGCCTGATAAAACGCCTGCATCCCCGCCTTTACGCATCCTAGTTCGTTCGCCCAACTGGCTGGGCGACGCCGTAATGGCGATCCCCGCGATTAAGAATATCGCGGCCCGCCTTGATTCCGAAACGTTTTGCATAATATGCAAAAAAGGCCTTGGCGATCTTTTCCGCCGCTATGACTTCGTCGACGAGGTGGTGGAGTTCGCCCCGAACGATTCCGGCAAGGCGCATAAAAATCTCTATGGGAAAAAATTCGATACGGTATTCCTTTTCACCAACTCATTCCATAGCGCGTGGGACGCAAGGAAAACCGGCGCCCGAACGATCATAGGCTTCAAAGGCGCATTCCGAAACATTCTGCTTTCACAAAAGCTGGAGAAGCCGCGAAACGCGCACATGGCCGACTATTACATGGCCCTTGCGCCAGCCATGCCGGAGTCTTCCCCGCGCCCGACGGCGGACTTTCCCCTCCTTGCGGAGGAAATAGAGTTCGCAAGCCGGTTAAGTAGCATCGAAGGGGCGATAGGCGTTCCACTGGGCGCGCGTTACGGCCCCGCCAAATGCTGGCCGCCCGAAAACCTAGCCGCTTTTATCAGGCTGGTAATAGAAAAAACCGGCACAAATATTGTTCTTTTCGGAACCGACGCCGAAAGCTCCCAGGCCACGGAGCTTGAAAGGACGCAACCGGACAGGATAAAAAACCTTGCCGGAAAAACATCTATCGGGCAGATGGCCGCCGTCATGAAAAGGTGCAGGGCGGTGGTGGCCAACGATTCCGGACCCCTGCACGTAGCCGCCGCGCTGGGCGTTAAAACCATCGCCCTTTTCGGCCCGACCGACCCGAACCGCACCGCGCCGTTGGCCGAAAACGTGAGGGTGATTTACAACGATGCGGACTGCGCCCCGTGCTTTAAACGGGAATGCCCGTCGGACTTTCAATGCATGAACATGAAAGACATCACCCCCGAAGCGGTTTTTGAAGAAATTAATAAAATAATTCCTGAGTGATTATAAGCAAAATGGTTGATTTGATTAGATTGATTTCTTTGGTAGAATTCACGAAAGGCCTTAAACGCCCCCGAGTTAACGTTTTGAAAAAGGGAAGAATGTGAAAAAGATAGAAGCGATAATTAAGCCCCACAAACTCGACGACGTAAAGGAAAAGCTAAGCAAGCTGGGCCTTAACGGAATGACGGTAACCGAGGTAAAGGGTTTCGGCCGCCAGCGGGGGCACAAGGAAATCTATCGAGGCGCCGAATACCACATAGATTTCATACCCAAGGTACTAATAGAAATCGTCATGGATGACGGTATGCTGGAAAAGGCCGTAGATGCCATAATAGAGGCCGCGCGGACCGGCTCGATAGGGGACGGCAAGATATTCATCTCCAACGTGGAGGAAGTGATAAGAATAAGAACGGGAGAAAGGGGAAGCGAGGCGATATAGGATGCCGACACGACTGGGAATCACGATCACAAAGAAAATAATGGAGGAGCAGCGCAAGCATCCCGGCGCAACGGGCGACTTTTCATCGATGCTCTACGAACTGGTGGTCGCCCTTAAAGTGATATCGTACGAGGTGAACAAGGCCGGGCTTATGAACATCCTCGGAAAGGCCGGCTCCACAAACATACAGGAAGAGGAACAGGAAAAGCTGGACGTTTTCGCCAACACCACAATCGTGCAGAAGATGGACCATACCGGCTACCTTTGCGGAATGGCGTCCGAGGAGATAGAGGAAATAATAGAGATTCCCGACAAGCATCCCCAGGGCGGCAGGTACGTTCTGGTTTTCGACCCGCTGGACGGTTCCTCCAACATTTCGGCAAATGTCAGCATCGGTACGATCTTCGGTATATACAAGAAAATTTCCGACGTGCCAAAGTGCAGCTCCTACGATTTCCTGCAGGAGGGAAGGAAGCTGGTGGCGGCCGGATACTGCATATACGGCTCGTCGACCATGTTCGTCTTTTCATCCGGCAACGGCGTACACGGGTTCACCCTCGACCCCAGCGTGGGAGAATTCATCCTTTCCCATCCCGAAATAAAAACTCCGGAAAAAGGAAAAATCTACAGCGTAAACGAGGGTAACTATCATTACTGGGATGAAAAAACCAAAGCAATGGTCGACTGGTTCAAGGAAAAAGACGAGGCAACCGGCAGGCCGTATTCCGGCCGGTACATCGGCTCGCTTGTTTCGGATTTCCACCGCAACCTCCTTTACGGCGGAATTTTCATGTACCCGATAGACTACAAGAATCCCGAAAACCCGCAAGGCAAGCTGAGGCTCCTGTACGAGGCGAACCCGCTGGCCTTTATAGCCGAAGCGGCAGGGGGCGCGGCAACGGACGGGAAACAGAATATTCTCGACATAAAACCGACCGACCTGCACCAGCGCGTGCCGCTGATAATCGGCAGTAAAGAAGATGTGGCAACAGCCACAAGAATACTTTCCGCCTAAGCTTATTACGCAACCCCCATACAAACCCGCTTTTGGCGTTTGGTATGAAAAGCCCGTTACAAAGTAACGAACGGCCGGTTTCAGTAGGTGCTAGCGTCTCGCTTGCACTCCGCAGGCGAGACGCCTGCGGCTACCGCCGAGGATTTATGATGCGCCGTAACCTTGTGTTTGTAATCAGGCCGACTATGGTTTAGCATAATTTGCCTTATGTCAAAATCCAACGGCAACGACAAATTGAATCCGAAAAAGTGCGACGTGGCGTGCCGGTATGTGCTTATGGAAATGAACTATCCGCGCACGAAGTGGGATGTGGAAAGTTTCCTTTGGTACCTTTATCACGAAGATTGCGAGGTGTTCGTAGACGAATACCACGACTGGTACCTGGCCGTCCGCGGGAAATGCCGCCAGCTTACCGCCAAAAAAAGATGCGCCGTCGTAAGGCGACAGCCGGCGATATGCGCGGAGTTTTCGGATTACGAGGCAAAGAGCATACGCGATCTTGCCCTTTACAGCTTCAAGACTGAAAAACAGTTGCTGAAATATTTTAAGGAAAAGCGCCCCGCACTCTTTAAAAAACTCACGCCTAAAATACGCGCCGCATCGGGAAAATGAGCATGGCTAAAGCTAAAAAGAGGAAAAAACAGGGCGTGGACTGCTCCGAATGCGCGGTATGCTGCACATATCTTAACATCGTCGTCGAACGCCCGAACGACGTCGAAGACGTGGAGACGCTATTAAGCTACATTTACCATAAAAACGCCGACCTCTGCCTGGACGAAGACGGCGACTGGAGCGTTGTCTTCCACAACAGGTGCAAGCAGCTGGATAAATACAACTTCTGTAAAATATACGAGCGCCGCCCGCATATATGCAGGAATTTCTCGGAAAAGAACTGCCACGGCGACGATTTCCGCGAGTCCGTTAAGAAACACTTTTCCGACGAAAAAGACCTTATGGATTATCTTGGAAAAAAGCGCCCCGCCCTGTACAGAAAATTCCGAAACGCCTAAAGCGTGCGCTGATATACTTCGTTCATCTTGCCGGCAACAACACTCCAGCTAAGGTCGCCGGTTGCAAGCTCCCTTGCTTTTTGCCGCGTGCCGTTATTCGAATTTATTAAAGCCATTGCCGAAAGTATTTTTTCGGCGAAATCGTCGGTACCAGTGGGATGAGCCGTTATCCCCGTGCCGTAGCGTTCAATAAGCGTTTTTATTTCCCCAACAGCGTTTGAAACTATAAGGTTTCCCGATGAAATGTAATCGCCGAACCTTATCGGAAACCTGGCTTCGTCGTGAGGGCAGTCCTCCATCGGCAAAAGCAGCATATCCGCGGCGGACAGGTAATATTTCAGGCGGTCGTACTTAACGGTGCCCACGAAGACGATTTTATCCAAAAGCCTATGGAACCTCTTTTTCGTCTGTTCTATATATTTCTTCAAAACTCCGTATTCGCACATCTGCCCGACGATATAAAGCTTCGCCTCAGGCTTTTCTTTAACGACTTTCTCGAAGGTCCCCAGCAATATATCGAAGCTGCGGGTATAGGTTCTCCCCATCGACATAAGAACAAGCTCGTCCTTTGGAATGCCGCACTCCTTCCTGGCTTCGGTTTTTTTGACCGGATGTATTGTTTTGTTGTCCGATCCGTTAAGGACTTTATAAACCGGCAGGTTATTTCCGAGGGACTCCGCCCTTTCCCTTAAGTATTCGCTGACCACCGTAACCCCCGAGGCTTCGGACATGCTTATGGTGTTATTCTCAAGGTATTCGACGGTGCGCGCCGCCAGAGGCGAGGTAAATCCCGCAAGGCCGCCCGCCCATGCGTCGTCCCAGTCTATGAGGATCTTCTTACGTGTAAATTTCCCGGCGACGATCACTGGAATTGATGTACTTGGAATGGCCACGGCAAACGAATGGATTATGTCGTACCGCTTGAAAAAAACCCAGGGCAACGCCAGTATCGAACGTATCAAATACCCCAAATAAAGGGCGCTACCCGTAAGGCGCGGAAGGGTTATCAGCCTTAA
>JAZFVB010000167.1:0-3024 GCA_036447515.1 Nitrospinota bacterium | reverse complement strand
AGGTGCAGGGAGTGCAATAAGGAATACGGAATAGATCCGCTCTACATCTGCGAGTTTTGCTTCGGGCCGCTGGAGGTTGTTTACGATTATGACGGCATTAAAAAGGTCCTTACCCGCAAAAAGATAGCTTCGCGCGGACCGAACATGTGGAGATATAAAGAATTAATGCCTCTTAACGATGAACCTACCGTAGGGCCGTTCGTCGGCTTTACGCCCCTTTTCCATGCGAAGAACCTCGGAAAGGCCTGGGGTATGGATAAGCTCTACGTTAAGAATGATTCTGTCAACCACCCGACCCTTTCGTTCAAGGACAGGGTGGTTGCCACGGCAATATCGAAGGCAAAGGAATTCGGGTTCGACAGTATAGGGTGCGCCAGCACGGGCAACCTGGCGAATTCCGTGGCCGCGCTCGCGGCGCAGGCCAGGGTTAAAAGCTACATCCTCATCCCGGCGGATCTTGAAGCGGGCAAGATAATAGCAACGCAGATATTCAAGCCGACCCTAATAAGGGTAAACGGAAATTACGACGACGTTAACAGGCTGTGCTCGGAGATAGCGTCGAAGTACCCGATAGCTTTTGTGAACATCAATATCAGGCCGTATTACGGGGACGGCTCCAAGACCTACGGTTACGAAATTGCCGAACAGCTCGGCTGGCGTGCGCCGGAGCAGATAGTCGTGCCTATAGCGGGGTCTTCGCTGATTACCAAGATAGATAAAGCGTTTCATGAATTGGCCGACCTTGGACTAATTGACGATTTGCCCACAAAAATTTTCGGCGCTCAGGCAACCGGCTGTTCGCCCGTAACGACGGCGGTGAAGGAAGGGCAAAAACATTTCAAACCGCAAAAGCCCGACACGATTGCAAAATCGATAGCGATAGGAAATCCGGCCGACGGGTACTACGGAATAAAGGTGATGAACGAATCGGGCGGCTGGGGCGAGGACGTGACCGATGAAGAATTGGTTGAAGGTATGAAGATCCTTGCCGAGCACGAAGGCATTTTTACGGAAACGGCCGGCGGCGTCGTTGTATCTGTTGCAAAAAAGCTTCTGGATCAGGGCAGACTGGATCCATCGATGGAGACGGTGCTATGCATAACCGGCAATGGGCTTAAAACTCAGGAGGCCCTTGACGGTAAGGTCGTAAAGTCTTCACAAATAGAACCAAGGCTTGAGGAGTTCGAGGCAATTTATGGATAAATATATTATGCATTATTATATACGGAGGGGCTATGGGAGTTAAAGTTAGGGTGCCTACACCATTGCAAAAGCTAACTGGTGATAAATCAGAGGTTTCTGCAGAGGGTAAGACTATAAAGGAAGTCATAGATAACATGGAAGACAACTTCCCGGGCATTAAAGAGAGGCTTTATAGCGAAGAGGGCGAGTTGAGGAAGTTTATAAATATATATATAAACGAGGAAGATATCAGGTTCCTGCAGTCGGATGATACCGAAGTGAACGATAATGACGTAATTTCAATCATTCCGGCTATCGCGGGAGGCATGGACGGTATATATAAATAAATATTATGCGAATAAATGTGAAAACGGTAAGTAGTAATACGCCAAATTTTAAAAAAGCTGGGAGGATTACTCCAATTACTGATATAAGAGACTGAAATAATGGAATTTAACAACGAACAAATATACAGGTACGCAAGGCACATAATCCTCCCCGAAGTTGGCGGTGAGGGGCAAGCTAAGCTACTTGAATCGAAAGTCCTTTGCCTTGGCGCAGGGGGGCTTGGTTCGCCGATTGCCCTTTACCTGACAGCGGCGGGCGTCGGTAAGATCGGGATAATAGATTTCGACGTGGTCGATCATTCCAACTTACAGCGCCAGATACTTCACTCAACGAACGACGTGGGAAGGCTAAAGGTCGATTCCGCAAAGGAGACGCTGGAGGGTATGAATCCCGATGTGGAAGTTGTTACATACAACGCAAGACTTTCTTCCGAAAATGCGCTGGACATAATAAAGGAATACGACATCATAGTCGATGGTTGCGACAACTTCCCCACCCGTTATCTGGTTAACGATTCGTGCGTGTTACTTGAAAAAACAAACGTACACGGTTCGATTTTCCGGTTTGAAGGCCAGGTAACCGTTTTTAAAAATCCCGAAGGTCCGTGCTACAGGTGTATGTATCCCGAACCTCCTCCGCCCGGCATGGTTCCGAGTTGCCAGGAAGCGGGAGTCCTGGGCGTTCTTCCGGGCGTGATCGGATGCCTGCAGGCCGTGGAAGCGATAAAAGTGATTCTCGGCAAGGGCGACGTCCTTATAGGAAAGTTGCTGCTTTACGACGCGCTTAAAGCCGAATTCAGAAAGCTTAACGTAAGGCGCGACCCGGAGTGCCCCATATGCGGAGACAACCCGACAATTAAAGAACTTATTGATTACGAAGAATTCTGCGGGATAAGGACATAAAGATGCCGGGTGAAAATAAAAAGCTGGGTTTCATCCTTTTCAGGGGACCGGACAGCCAGGACGTACATACTGTTGTGGGATTGGCATCCGCCGCGCTCAAGCGCGGAATAGGCGTGGAACTCTTTTTAATGCATAACGCCGTCCTTAACGCATCGGTGGAATCGTTCAACGAGCTTGCGGACAGGGGCGCGAATATAACGGTGTGCACGCTCAACGCCGACCAGCTGAAAGCGCAACGGAGCGAAAAGTTCAAATACGGAAGCCAGTACGACCACTCGAACATGATAGGCGACGTGGACAGGTACCTGGCGTTTGTTTAGGAGTTAAATATGGAAAAGGAAATATGCGTGCTTTTGACCGATTACACGAAGGGGGACAGCCTTTTTTCCGAAAAGCTCCGCATGGCGGTGGGCCTTACGATAAACGACGACCTCTCCGTAAAGGCGCTTTTTTTGGGCAACGCGAGGCGCGCGCTGGAGGAGACTGACAAAGCGGCGGCAGGAACGGCCGAGATAAAAAAACACATTGAAACGCTTTCGATGATGCACGCCGAGATTCTGGTGGAAGAGGGCGGTGAGTATTCCGTACTGCC
>JAZFVB010000166.1:0-2284 GCA_036447515.1 Nitrospinota bacterium | reverse complement strand
AACCGAATCGCAGGGGCGAATACACACCTCCGCCGTTACCGTTGCAGTCCTGCCCGAAGTGGAAGAAAAGGAAGTAGAGTTAAACCCGCAGGATATAAAGATAGATGTTTTCCGCGCAAGCGGCCCCGGCGGCCAGAGCGTTAACACCACCGACTCCGCCGTGAGAATCACGCATTTCCCCACCGGCATCCTGGTATCGATGCAGGACGAAAAATCGCAGATAAAAAACAGGGCAAAGGCGATGAAGGTTCTGCTTTCGCGCGTGCAAAACCATTACGCCCAGAAGGAAAAGGAGAAACAGACCCAGGCGCGCCGCCTGCAAGTTGGAACCGGCGACCGAAGCGAAAAGATCAGGACGTACAATTTTCCGCAAAGCAGGGTTACCGACCACAGGATAAACTTCTCCGTTCACAACCTCGACGAGGTAATGCAGGGCGAAATAGACGAGCTTATGGAAAAAGTCAAGCAGGCGGCGCAGGCCGAACAGCTTACCGCAGAGGGCGTGGAACGTTCTGAAGGCAACGAAGGTGACGGCAACAGCGGCTGATCCGGCAAGCTTCGGCGGCCTCCTTTACGCCGCCAAAAAGGCCCTGCGCGAATCGCAAATAGACACCCCCGATCTTGACGCCGAAGTTCTTTTTGCGCACGCGTTTGATTGCGACCGCCTTCACATGCTGGCCGATCCGCCAAAGAAAATCAGCAACGGCATTATGGCCGCCTGTTCGGCTTACATCCAGCGCAGACGCAACGGCGAGCCCGTGGCCTACATAACGGGTGAAAAGCATTTTTACAATTCGGTCTTTAAGGTGAATCGTTCGGTTCTCATCCCGAGGCCGGAAACGGAAATAATGGTGGATGAAATCCTTAAACGTTTTAACGGCGATAGCATCTCGGTGTGCGACATCGGCACGGGAAGCGGATGCATCGCGCTGTCGCTGGCAAACGAAAGGCCGTCATGGAATATAACCGCCGCCGACGTTTCTGAAAAAGCGCTTGAAACGGCAATAGAAAACGCGCGCCGGCTTGGCATAACAAAATTGAACTTTATCCAATCCGATCTTTTCGAAAAGATAAGGGGAAAATTCGACCTGATAACGTGCAACCCGCCCTACATTGCGGAAAGCGACAAAGAATCCCTCCAAAAGGAAATCGTCCGCCACGAACCGCACACCGCCCTTTTTGCGCGTGAAGGGGGACTGGAAATAATAAAACGCGTGGTAACGGACGCGCCGCTATTCTTGAAAGGTAATGGCCGCCTTTACTGTGAAATCGGGTACGGCCAGAAAGAAGCCGTCGGAAATTTCTTTAGCGCGGGGCCGTGGGAAAAAGTTGAGTTTATAAAAGACCTCGCGGGACACTTCCGTCACGTAACCGGACGGCGTTTACATTCAAAAAAATAACCCGGCCTGTTAGGGCATTTGACTTTATTTTGAATACGCTCTTTCATTGTCATGCCGCACTTGATGCGGCATCCAGGCTCTTCTGGATTCCCGCTTTCGCGGGAATGACAGCGATGCCGTATGCAAATAAGTAAATGCTCTAAATGTCAAGACGCGCCCCTATATACGTAAAGTGGGGTATAATTTCGCCCGAAGAGCGGGTGTAACTCAATGGTAGAGTATCAGCTTCCCAAGCTGAGAGTTGTGGGTTCGATCCCCATCACCCGCTCCAGCTACTTTACGCGTGCCCTTTAGGGTAGAAGTAGCCGACCTATTCGGCAAAGCCGATGAAACAATCCAATATCTTTAAAGTATGTTTTTCCGCTTTGCGATTATGTTGGGCACTTTCAAAGTGCCCCGGCACGGTGCCCTGTGGGCACCAACAAGCATGGCAAAGCTATGGGATTTATTCCGCTTTCAAATAAAAAACATATCTACCATAACTTTGCTATTTCCGTCGGCGGCGACACGCCGTAAGCGAGCGTGATGCGAGCTTAGGAGGCGAATCGGGCCCGAGGGAGCGGCGGCATGGACGCCGACGCGAGAGCGGGCGATTCCCATCACCCGCTCCACGCACTTTATCAATTTGCCAAAAGGTGCGCGTCAATGTATATTTGTAGTTCATATAAATCATGCGACTTTTGAAACCGATATTGTAAGGAATATTTTATGGCGGATACGGCAGTTAACACGGCACAGGACTACAAGGTAAAAGACATCTCCCTTGCCGAATGGGGACGCAAGGAGATAGATCTGGCTCAGGCGGAAATGCCGGGCCTTATGGCGTTAAGGAAAGAATACGGGAAGTCAAAGCCGTTAAAGGGCGCGCGCGTTACCGGATGCCT
>JAZFVB010000165.1:0-8083 GCA_036447515.1 Nitrospinota bacterium | reverse complement strand
TATATCATAAAGCCGTTCGTGGCAAAAACACTTGGCGCCAAAATCCTTAGCGTTCTGCAAAGCAGAACCAATCCGCCAGAGCACGTAAAGCTGATTAAAGCCGGCGAGGCGCTTATCAAGCAGGGGCAATTCGACCTGGCCCTCGATGTCTTCAAGGAATCCGGCAAACTTCGGGACAGCGCGCGCGTACAGGTTAATATCGGAGGAGCGTACGAGAAAATGGGCAAAAACGATAAGGCTTCCGGTTCCTATCAATCCGCCGCTGAAAAAAATCCTATGTTCCTTAGGGCTCACGTCGCCTCCGCCAACCTGCATATCAAAACCGGCAACGAGGATGCGGCGCTGAAATCGCTGGAAAACGCCATTAAAATCAGCCCCCGCAATACGGACAGGCAGATATCGGCCGGCAAGATATACCTTGGCAACGGAGACGATAAAAAGGCGCAGGCGGCATTCGAGGAAGCCGTAAAGCTTGAGCCCGCCAAAGGCGAAGAGGTTGCCGAAGAACTTTTAAAGGAAGGCAGGGCCGAGCTTGCCGAGGTTTTTTTCCGCAACTCCCTTGCGGCCGATAAAGGCAACGTCCACATTTACAACAGGCTCGGAATAGCGCTGAGAAAACAAGGTAAATGGTTCGACGCCGTCGAGGAATACAAAAAAGCCCTTAAAATCGATCCGAAAGACGAGGTAATTTGCTTCAACATGGGCAAGGCCTATATTGAAGGCGGTAAAAATGACGAGGCCATCGACTCCTTCAAGAAGGCGCTTAAAATCAATCCTAACTTTAAAGAAGCCAAGGATGAACTCGAAAAGCTTTAGTCGTAACTATTCATAAAATCCCTCAGGTTGTTATTCAAAGAAATCTTTTCATTCCTAACGCCTTCCGGTTAACGCTCCGAAGTGGGTTAGAATACATCCTTATGCGAATTATACAGGGGAGCCGTTCGGGAAACCGCCGATGAAACTTCTGGACAGGTATATCTTCAGCGAAATATTCAAGGTCTTCGTATTGGGATTCACGGCGCTGATGGCCATTTTTATCCTTGAGAAGGTGAACTTTATATCGAGGATAATACTCGACAGCGACGTCACTCTAAAGGAACTGGCGCTCCTTATCGCCTACATCTCGCCGGCGTTCATGACCCTCACCCTGCCCCTCGCCGTCTTACTGGCATCGCTGGTGACTTTTTCGCACCTTTCGGCGGACCAGGAAATAACCGCAATGAGGGCTTGCGGAGTAAGCTTTTACCGCATACTGGTCCCGGTCGGCGCGTTCGGCATTCTGGTTTTCGCCTTTGCCTCGTACCTTTCAATAGAGGTACAGCATTCCACCAACGACAAGTACATGGATTTCCTTACTTCGCTGGCGGGCAGGAAAGCTCACTCGCAAATCGGCGAGGGCGTTTTCCACGACCGGTTGCCGAATACCGTGATATTCGTAAACGAAAGAAAGCCCGACTCCAACGCGCTCAAACGCGTTTTCATTTACGACATGCAGGACAAACAAAATCCGCGGTTGATTACCGCGGCCTCCGGTGAGCTTTCTCCGGGAACGGGCGACATGGTTCTTAAACTCAACAACGGCAGCATTTACTCCGGCGGGAAAGAATCGTTCCGCCTTATCAACTACGGCGAATACCAGCTCTTTTTCGACGCCGGCGGTTCAGCGGGTTTCGAAAGGCAGCCGCGGGAGATGTCCATACGCGAAATAAGGGGGAAAATAACGGCACAGCCGGCGCAAAACGGGGATGCAAACAAATTCATCATCGAAATACACAAACGCTACTCGCTCCCTTTTTCCTCCCTTATTCTCGCTTTCCTGGGCGCCGCACTGGGGATACGAGTCCAGCGGGGCGGGAAATGGGGAGGCCTGGGGCTTGGCGTCGTGGTGATTATGCTCAACTATCTACTTCTCATGGCTGCCGAAGGTCTCGGCAGGGAGGGAACGCTGCCGGCGGAAATCGCAATGTGGCTTCCGAACCTGATCCTTGGAACATTGACCGCTTTTCTGGTTTACGTGGGATCGCGCGAATCAATGCCGTTCAGATCAACGATATGGCTGCAATCGGCATGGATAAACGCCATGAGGCGCCTTTACGGAAAGCGCCCCGATGACTGGGCAAACGGAACCTGATGCTTGCGCAAATAAACGAAAAGGCCTTCTGGTTGATAAATTCCGCAGGCAACCCGTTGCTGGACGTTCCGATGATATTCTTTACTATCACCGGCTTCGTACCGGCGGCGCTTCTTATAGCCGTTGTCGCCATGCGGATTTACGGCGGGCTGAACAGGAAAAACGTTGTAGTCCTTCTGGTCGCTCTCATTGCCGGAGGGGTGGCGGTTCATTCCTTGAAACAGGCGTATTCGACCCCGCGCCCCCTGAAGCATTTCAGAATCAAGCCGCCGCCGGACAGCCGCGAGGTGCGCGCGCCCTTCCAACAGTTGAGGTCTAGAACTTTCCCGTCCGGCCATTCGCAGACCGCATTTTCGGCGGCGGTTTTTATCATACTGATGTTCCGCCGCCACGCGGCCTGGTGGATCGCATGGGCCGCGATGGTGGCCCTTTCGCGCGTGTATTTGGGCGTCCATTTCCCGCTGGACATAACAGCCGGCGCGATTATCGGATCCCTGATCTCGGCCGCGGCGGTCTATGCATTCTTCAAAAAACTCTTTCCCGAAATACGGAAAGAATAAACGGTCAAATTATGATATTTTGAAGTTGCGCGGACATTGATATAATAGGAAGGATTATATGGGCTGGACTTTTGCCGGGAGGGTAGTATGAGACAGGCGGATCTTGATTATGTTCTTACCACTATGCTTGAATCTCACCCAAGCGTTTCCGACCTTAACATAACGGTTGGAAAACCGCTCCAGGTTGAAACCTCGGGCATGCTTAAAAGCGTCCCCATGGACCCGAAACTGGAAAAACTTACGCCTTTTCAGTCCGAGGTCATTGCGCTTTCCATTGTAAATTCGGACAGGCGCCTTACGGAAATCCTTGTGCGCCAGGGTTCGTGCGACTCGTCTTACCAGATGACCGGCAAAGCCAGGTTCCGCGTGAACATCTTCTCCCAGCGCAGCACCTACTCCATTGTCATGAGACAGCTTGCAACGCGCATAGCCACCGTCGAGGAGCTTAAGCTGCCGACGATATTCAACACGGTCGCGCAGGAAAAAAACGGCATCGTACTCGTTACCGGCGCGACCGGCAGCGGCAAATCGACCTCTCTGGCGGCAATGCTCGACGCGATTAACCAGACCAAGTCGGTGCACGTAGTAACGCTGGAAGACCCGGTGGAATTCGTGCATCCGCATAAAAAGGCGACGTTCAACCAGCGTGAACTGGGCTCCGACTTCGATTCGTTCGCAAACGGACTGAGGGCCGCCCTTCGCCAGGCGCCCAAGATCATACTCGTCGGCGAAATGCGCGACCGCGAAACGGTCGAGATAGGCATGTCCGCCGCCGAAACGGGACACCTTGTAATGAGCACGCTGCACACGAACGATGCGGGGCAGACGATAAGCCGCATCGTCGGAATGTTCGATAAGGACGAGGAACAACTGATCCGCATCCGGCTGGCCGAAACGGTAAGGTGGATAGTATGTCAGCGGCTCCTTCCCAAGGTTGGCGGAGGCCGCGTGGCCGCGCTCGAAATCATGGGCAGCAACCTGCGCGTAAAGGACGTCATTCTCAACGGCGAATCGGAAGGCAAGACATACTACGACATTATCACGGCCTCCTCCACTTACGGATGGCAGACCTTCGATATGAACATACTCGCTGCCTTCAAAGATGGTTTTGTAGACGAAGAAACGGCTTTGGCCTATGCGTCGCGAAAGCCGATAGTAAACCGCGGCATGGACAAGATAAAGGCGGAGCGAGGCGAAAAGACAACCGACATAGAAGACCTTTCCATCGACGCCGGTTACCAGGAAGATACGGAAAAACTAAAAAAAACGGCAGGAAGGAAAAAGAGGCGATAGGAAATGGAAGTTACATGCAACTCGTGCAGTAAGAAGATCACCATCCCTGCGGAAAAGGTTCCGAAAAACGCCGCTTTCAGCTTCAACTGCCCCAGCTGCAAAAACAAGATCACCGTACAGCCCCCCCAGGGCGCGGGCCCCCCTGGCGCAGGAGGCGAAGCGCCCAAGAAAAGCCAGGTTCCTTCCGGCCCTTCAAGCGAAACGTTCACCGCCGAATCGGGCGTTAAAGGGGCAATGATTTGTCACCCGAAACCCGAAAAATTCAAAAAAGTGCTCGGTGATCTGGGATACGGCACCCATGCCGTATCGCAGCATATCGCCGCCATCAACAACCTGCGCTTTAACGACTACAAAGTGATAATCGTTACAAATGAATTCGAGGGACTTACCCATGACGGAGCCTCGATCCTTGAAACCCTGACAAGTATGAACATGTCGGCCCGAAGGAGCATCTTCCTTGTCTACGTTACGCCCGGCGTAAGGTCTTACGACTTCATGCAGGCATTTGCCAAAAGTGTAAACATGCTTGTAACTCCCGAAGACGCCGAAAAGGACAGTTTCGGGACGCACCTTGAACGCGGGGTAAAGGAAAACGATAATTTCTTTAAGGTTTTAATTGAAACGCTTGTCGCGCAGGGCAAGGTATAAGGAAACATCATGATTGAAACGCCATACGTTGAACGGTTTGCCGACGGCCAGAAAATATTGACCGAAGGGATAGTAAGCAACAAGGCCTACATAGTGACGCAGGGCGAGGTTCGCATACAAAAAAAAGTGGAAGATAAAAACGTGACAGTGGGCGTCCTTAAAAAAGGCGACGTCTTCGGCGAGATGGGCCTTTTCCAGGAAACAAAGCGCTCCGCCACCGCCGTGGCTAAAGGCGACGTGACGGTGGGGATAATAGACAGGGAGCATTTCGACAAACTTATGGAGGAGTGCCCCGACGACATGAAGGCAATCATAAGCTCCATGATTGACCGGTTGAGGCTTACTACCAGCAAGCTCGCCGCGCTTGGCTACCAATGGGAAAAGACGCAGCGCGCGCTCAACGTTGTTTCGGTCAAGGAGGAATTAGAATAGTGGCAGCCTTTGCTTACACGTTCCAGACCAAAATTGGGGTACAGTCCGGCGAATGCGAAGCCGAAACTCTGGAAGGCGCGATTCTTTTTCTTAAGAAACAGAAAATCACTCCCCTCAAGATCAAGCCAAAACCAAAGGACCTCTTTGAAAGCCTTGGCGGTGGAGGGCCGACCGAGAAAGATATTGTCATATTCGTGCGCCAGTTCGCAACTATGATAAACGCGGGCCTGCCCCTGGTGCAGTGCCTGGAAATTCTGGGGCCCCAAGCGACTAACCGCGTTTTTGGACGCGCAATAAACGACATAAGGACCCGCATAGAACAGGGCGACACATTCGCCGACGCTTTGCGCAGGCACCCGAAGATTTTCGACGAACTTTTTTCCAACATGGTTGAAGCGGGCGAAGTGGGCGGCATTCTGGATACCATACTGCTGCGGCTTGCCGCCTATATCGAAAAGGCCGCCGCCCTGAAGAGCAAGATAAAGTCCGCCATGGTCTATCCGGCATCAATCGTGGTCATAGCCTCGGCGGTTATCGGGTTCCTTCTTATTTTCATCATCCCGCAGTTTGGCTCTATGTTCGCAGAAATGGGCGGCCGCCAGCTTCCCGCGGTAACGCGCAGCGTAATATTCCTGAGTAACGGCCTGATTCACTACTGGTACATTTTCGCTGGCGTGCCCGTGGCGGTCTTTTTCGGCCTCAAGAAGATGGCCGAATACGAAAAAGGTAAACATATACAGGACAGGGTCATGATGCGCATGCCGGTAATGGGCGAACTGATGAAAAAAATCGGCGTGTCAAAATTCACGCGCACGATGGGCACCCTGGTTGCATCCGGTGTGCCGATAATAGAGGCACTGGACATAGTGGCCAGAACAGCCGGCAACAAGGTGATCGAATACGCCATCGTCGACACCATAGACGACATCAAGCAGGGCAAGGGCCTGGCCGACCCGTTAAGGGCGCAAGGCATTTTCCCGCCGATGGTTGTGCAGATGATCGAGGTAGGCGAACATACCGGCGCACTGGACACGATGCTCACAAAGATAGCGGACTTTTACGATCAGGAAGTGGACGACGCGGTGGATGCCCTTACATCGCTGATGGAACCGTTGCTTATGGCTTTTTTGGGCGTAGTGGTCGGATATGTGGTCATTGCGATGTACATGCCCATATTCCAGATGGGCGCCGGCGCTAATTAAGTTTTCGCCGGTAAAGGCTGATGGAAGCCTGTTATGAAAGAAGATGTAACCCTTTTACGGCAGCATGAGCAGGTCTTTGTAATAAAGGCCCTGATAGTTTTCAGGATAGCCGTAATTTCCTTTTTCCTTGGAACGGTAATACTCTTTCAGCACAGGGTCGGCGAGCTATTCTTCCCGCTGCCCATTTCCTTGCTGATAGTCGCAACATACACCATCTCGATTTTCTACCTATTCCTCTTGAATAGGATATCCCGCTACACCCTCTTTTTATATTCCCAGCTGGTACTCGATATCGTCATCGAAAGCGGGATCATCTATTACACCGGCGGCGTGGAAAGTCCGTTCACTTTCCTTTACATATTCACGATAATCGCCACTGCCATCGTTCTGCCGCAGAAAGCAAGCTACGTAATATCGTCGGCGGCCAGCATAATGTACGGCCTGTTGGTAGTGCTGGAGTTTTACGGAGTCATCGAGCCGCTTCCCCTGATAGCGCGCAATGTGGCCGCTCCTACGCAGTCGCTGATTTTCTTCAAGGTTCTGATCAACATGGCCGCGTTTTACATGGTGGCGTTCCTGAGTGAATTTTTGTCACAAAGGCTCAGGCAGACGCTTTTCGCCCTCAGAACCAAAAGCCAGGACCTTACCTACCTGCAGGAGTTCCACGAAATGGTCATTTCCAACATGGGCAACGGGTTTTTGGCCCTCGATATGCGGCGCAGGATAAACTCCGCAAACAGGGCCGCGGAAAAAATCCTTGAGATGAAAATAGACGACATGAAATTTAAAAGAATAGACGAGGCGCTGGCCTCGATCCCGGCTAATGACCTCCTGCCCGATCCCGATGACACGGACAGGGGAATAAAACAGGCCGAATGGGCTTATAAGACCGAAAGCGGAAAAATGAAAACCATTTCCGCCACGTCGTCCCTTTTCAGGGACTCACAGGGAACGGTAAGGGGCTTCATCATCGTTTTCCACGATATTACCCAGATGAAGGAAATGGAAAACGCCGTTGCCAAATCTGAACGCCTGGCGGCAATCGGCAGGATGGCGGCGGGCCTTGCCCACGAAATCCGCAACCCGCTCGGCTCGATCAGCGGCTCTATCCAAATGCTGAAATCCGAAATCACGAACGAACTGTCGCCCTCGCAGGACAGGCTAATGGCGATAACGCTTAAGGAAACCGAAAGGCTGAACCACATCATAAACAGTTTCCTCCTATACGCCACCCCGGAAATAAGGAAAACAAAGAACGTAAAGCTTGCAAACCTTTTAAACGACGCCGTGGTCCTTTTCGCCAACGATACGCGGTACTCCGGAACGGTCGAAACGGAAACGGACCTGAACGAAGGGGTGTTGATGGAGGCCGCCTCGGAATCGTTAAAGCAGGTATTTTGGAATTTTTTAATCAACGCGGCGCAGGCGATGCCGAAAGGCGGAAAAATAACCGTTGCAATGAAACCGTTTTTCACCGAAAACGGAGACGCCAAGGAATGCACCATTTCGTTTTCGGACACCGGGGTAGGAATACCCGAAAGCGAAAAAAGGAACATATTCGAGCCGTTCCACACAACAAAGCCGGACGGTACAGGGCTGGGACTTTCCACCGCGCTTAAAATAATAGAAAGCCATAGCGGTTCAATAAACGTATCCAGCGTTGAGGGGCAAGGAGCTACATTCACTATAACGCTGCCCATTTCCTCGGTTGAAACGCCGGCCAAACTTTGAAGTTTGCCGGAATAATGCACAGTTGACATCCGATAGCTTCTGGATGTTATAGTGTTGGATTACATGTTGCGGGGTGGAGCAGTCCG
>JAZFVB010000164.1:0-3686 GCA_036447515.1 Nitrospinota bacterium | reverse complement strand
CCCTTTTGCGCGGCCTTTTTTAAAAGGGCATATTTGTAAAGGACGCCGTGATGTAAGAAATAAGGCTGGTGTCCCGAAACCACAAGCGGGGGGGCTTCACTTGCCTCCGTCGCTTCCGGAGCTTCGTATCCCAGCCCGGCCGTGAATTCGCGGGCGAGGTGCAGGAATTTGCTCTGCCACTTCTCCTTTAACTTCTCTATTAACTTACCGGCGGACTCGGCGTTTTGGTTTGCAAGGTTTTTCCACTTTTCCATGGGGGGATCGCACAAAAAATCTCCGCTTGCGGGAATACGGATCATTTAATAAAAGCGTCGAACGAGCTTATGCCTATATTTTCGGCGTTGAGTATAGGCTCTCCGTAACGTACGTTTATAAGCGAGCCGTAGTAGATTGCGGTTGCCTCCAGCTTGCGTAACACCTTGTCCGCGCGTTCCGGATCTACGTCGTGGAACTGCGAGCGGTACGCTTTTATCGCTTCCATTTTTATATCGAAGGTTTCCGATATATCGAATACAAGCGGGGCCTGCAAGTCTTTTTTAAGGTGTGTGCAGAAGTAATAGAAAACCTTTGTCGGATAGTATGGCTCGCCTTTCATTGAAGTTTTCGTGTACTTTGCAACAAAGCGCGCCGCCTGCGACAGGTGCGACGCCTGTATGTGGTCGGGATGGGCGTCTTCCCAATAAGGAAGGAGGAGCACCTCGGGTTTAAGTTGCCTGTAAACTTCCGCCACCTTAACGCGCGCTTCGACGGTATCCATCAGTTCGCGGTTTTTAAGATCGAGCGTGATTCTTGTTTGCGCGTTGAGTAACGAGCGCGCCTTTTCGGCCTCCTTTGCCCTTGTTTCGGGCGTGCCTTTCGGGGTAGGTTCGCCGTTTGTCAGGTCGAGGATAGCCGCCGATTTCCCGTTACGGACAACGGCGGCGATGATGCCGCCGGCGCCGATTTCTACATCGTCCGGGTGCGCTCCAACGGCGAGGATATCGACCACCGCTGCACCTCCCGGTTAAGGATTTCAAGGTAATGTACCAGCCTTACGTCTGGGTTATCCAGCTTTTCGCCGAACGAACGGTTGAGGTTTTTATATATTCGCGCCACGGGGAATTCCGTTACCGTAAGGCCGAAGTGGCATACCTGTATCCAGAACTCTATGGGGAAACCGTACCCGCTTTCCCGCAGGTCCATCGGTTCAAGCGCCTTTACCCTGTACCCCTTCATTCCGCAGAAACTGTCGGTGAGGCCATAGCCGGTAACATCGTTTATTTCTTTAGTGATCCTCATGTTTATGCTGTATCGGTCGGGCGGCGGCGCATCGTCCGAAATAGTTTCATGGAGGTACCTGGAGCCGGAATATATATCGACGTCGCCCATATTTTCGAAAATCATGGGTATGGTCTGGGGCTGGTGTTGCTCGTCGCAGTCTATGGTTACCAGCCTGTCGTATCCGTTTTCGAGTGCGAAATTGAATCCGTCAATGAGCGTCCTGCCGTATCCCAGGTTTTTGGGATGGGCCAGGCTGCATACGTCGGTGAAGCGCCGTATGATTTCAGCGGAACGGTCCGTTGAACCATCGTTTATAATCAGTATATCCCCATCAAATACATTGCGAATATTGCAAAGTACGTTTTCCACGCTTTTTTCCTCGTTATATACGGGAACTATAACCAAACGTTTCATTGATGCTCCTTCTTTTAATGCATATTAAGTGACATTGATTGTATGATTTAATTGTATCAGAAGATTTAATGTTAGTCGTCCTGTTTATCTTCTTCCTTCTGGAACAGCTTGTCGAAATTAAGTATTACAACGATCCTGTCGTCAAGTCTTCCGACCCCTTCAATGTATTCCGTGTCGAGGCGCGTGAATGTCGGAGGCGGGGGAGCGATCACTTTTCTTTGAATGTGGAAGACTTCCGTTACCGCGTCGACTTCAATTCCAATAACCCCTGCTTCCAGGTTGATGATTACTATGCGCTCCATATCGGTTGTCTCGGGCGGGGGGCCGAACATGAAACGCTCCCTGAGCGAAACAACGGGTATTACCCTGCCCCGGAGGTTTACGACTCCTTTAACGAAGTTTTCCGTTCGCGGCACCCTTGTGGTTTCCTGCAGGCGTATTATCTCCTGCACTTTCATTATGTCTATTCCGAAAAGCTCCTTTCCCAGTATAAACCCCACCAGTTGAATGGTCTGATCGCTGTAAGATTCTTCAGGTTCTTTTTGCTCAGCCATCGCCGCATTTGCTATAACGTCCATAGGCAGAGCGTCTCCAGAAGGAGGGGCATCGTCTTCCACCGCCGGAGCTTCTTCCAGCGGTTCCCATGCGTCGCCGCTCTCCTTTTCCCGCTGAACGCCGGTTTTGGTTTCGGGCAAAGTGGACGGCTTACCTTTAGGGATTTTCCATATACTGTCCAGCTCGTCTTCCAGCGGGTTGTTACCCAGGGGATCGTCCATTTTGATCCATTACCTCCTTTGCAACGCTTTCCATCATTTTCGCGCCAAGCGAATCCGGTGCGAACTCGAATACCGTTTTCCCGAAACTTTGCGCCTGGTCGAGCTTCATATCAAATTTCACGACCGTTTCCGTTAACTTGCTCTTGAAATGATGCTTGAGTTTGTTAAGTATTGATTTTACCAGAATAGTATCCCTGAAAAAAGTGGGCACAACCAGCTTTACATCAAGCAGGTCGTGTCCGAAGTTTTCTTTAACCACGGTCACGGTGTCGAGTATTTCCGCGCATCCGTCCAGAGCGAGATAAGTAAGAGAGACGGGTATTACCACTTCGTTTACGGCCAAAAGGATGTTTACGGTCAAAAGCCCCAAAGAGGGCGGTGAATCTATAAGGAGGTAATCGAAGTTTTCCAAACGGTCCACTTTTTTTTGCAGTTTTAAATGCCTGTCAGCGTGGTCGGATACATTTATCACGAAATCGGTAAGCCTCTTGTTGGCCGGTATCAGGAAGAGGTTTTCATTATTAGAGGGCAGTATTGCGTCTTCTATTCGCGTATCCGGATATATGAGAAGGTCGAATACCGTTCGTTTTAATCCGTGTATTTCAACGCCCAGCGATTTTCCGATATGTCCTTGGGGATCCATGTCCAAAAGCAGGACCTTTTTCCCCTGAGAGGCCAGCCATGCGCCGACGTTTATTGTCAACGTGGTTTTGCCGCTTCCGCCTTTTTCGTTTACGAATGCTATTTTGCGCATTGAATCATCGTCGCACGGCGCTCAGGATAATGGAATGAAGCAGGTCAAGCGGCGCTATCATGTCCGTCAGATTTTCATCCACTACGGCTCGCGGCATCCCGTACACTACGCAACTTGCCGCGTCCTGTGCGATTATGCCGCAGTTTGCTTTCTTCATGGCCTTGGCGCCTTCGAGGCCGTCGTTTCCCATACCGGTCATGATAACTCCAAGCCCCGTCGAGGGATAAGTTTTGGCAACGGAAAGGAAGATTTGATTTACGCTTGGCCGGTGGAGGCTGTCGCTTGGTTCCGGGCTCAAATGGACGGTTGCGCTTCTTTTCCCCTTCCTGTTAAGTTTCAGATGCGTGCCCCCCGGCCCTACTAAAAAGGTGCCCGGAGTTAGCGGTTCGCCGTCTTCCGCAATTTTAACGGTGATCCGGCAAATTTTGTTTATCCTTTCGGCAAAAGGTCCAAGAAAAGCCGACGGCATGTGCTGCACAATT
>JAZFVB010000163.1:0-5431 GCA_036447515.1 Nitrospinota bacterium | reverse complement strand
TGAACTTGAAATCGTTACTGACCAAGCACTCAACGTATATATTAAAGAACCAGTTTCACTACAACCAAAGGATAAAGTATATGAAGCAAAGGTAAACGTCATACTATAACCATAAGACGATACGTTTGAGCCATCAATCGTATTGATACCCCATTGGCCTACGATAGAACTGCTATCAGTGGTCGTACCGTTTCCACCGCTTGATATTCTTGTTAGCGAAGCAGAACTATAAGCACAATTGGAACTTGTGCAAGTAATTGTCGCCGAATCACCAGATACGGAAAATGTACCGGTTAAGGTTCCGCCGACAGGTGAGCCGCAACTTGAACTTGAAATTGTAACCGACCAAGAACTACCGCTTATTGCTAATGAACCAGTTTCAGTACAACCTGTAACTCTGGTATAGGAGTTTGATGTAAAAGTCAGGGCGTATCCATAAGATGATACGTTTGAGCCGTCTACAGAGTTTATACGCCATTGGCCTATAATCGAACTGCTATCACTCGAACTACTGCTACTACCACACGAAATGATTAAAAGAGTGCTAATAATAAGTAATATTGAAAAAAGCTTTTTCATATATTTACTCCACATTAAAATAATTCTGATTATGAACCTAGCATAATTACCAAATAAAGGATATAAATTTAAACTTATGGAAAGATTGCGTATACGGTATAAAAGAGAAGCCAAGAAAGGTTCGGGCGTTACGGAAAGCCGTAAAAATAGAACCGTCCCCTTTGTATGTGTTTCGCTATTGAAAACGGAACTTGTTTGGGAAATGATGTTGTAATGGATGAAAGTAATGCGGAAAAGACGCCAAATCCTGAGAAAGAAGTCCATGAGCTTTATAAGCATTATAGAGGTGCGGTAGTTGCCTTATCAGCCACGATAATCGCTATTTCTGGAAGTATAATTTACTGGTTAACAAAATTTCATGAAAACAATGTTGAAAAGCTTCTTTTACGCCTAACATGGTTACAATTACTTTTTTATGCTGTTGCTATTGCTTCAGCTCTGTTTATTCAGTTTTTTCATTTTCTAGGATATTTTCATTTAGCTAGGTTTCATTCTGGTCAATCTTTAACAAGTATATCAAATGAACATTTTACTTCCATGGATAAGGCCACAAAGGTTTCTTTTTGGACATTAATCGTCGGATTAGGATTTTCCGTGGTTTTCTATGTTGTGAAATATTGGTGAATTCTAGAATAGAACTGCTCCCTTTTACAAATACCCAAGAATTTCCGCGCTAAACTTTTCCGGTTCGATATTAAAAATTTTCCGGTAATCAGTTTCGGGCACGGTGTTGCCTTCTATCAGCATGTCGATCTGCTCCGCCGTGGCGGGGAAGAACGGAAACTTTCCAAGTATCGAAAAAAGCGGCCTTGCAAGAACCCACGGGATATTTACCTTACCCTTCGGCTTTTTACCCATCGCCGCGCAGATGATATCCAAAAGCTCTTTATAGCTGAACGTATCCGCGCCGCCGAGATGCAAGGTTTTTCCGATGCTCTCCGGCTTTTCCAAAGAACCCGCGAATGCCGCCGCAACGTCTTTTACATGCACCGGCTGCATTCGGTACTCCCCTCCATCGAATACCGGAATAAAAGGCGCGTTCCTTATTACTCCCGCAATCTCGGTGCAGAACTCTGTCCTCCCTTCGGGCGGTTTACCGAAAATCAGCGACGGGCGGAAAATCGTCCAATCCAGCCCGGAAGTTTTTACAATCTCTTCCCCTTCGTATTTCGTCCTTTGATAACCGGTTGCACTTGTAGAGCCATCATTAACCCCGTTTGCGCTCATTTGTATGAACCTTTTAATGCCGACAGCTTTGGCTGCGTCCACTAAATTACGCGTGGCTTCCGTGTGCAAACGCCCGAACGTAATTCCGCGCGTGGGGAATTCGCGTATGATTCCTATGAGGTTTATCACGGCGTCGAACGAAAACATATTGCCCGGCAACATATAGGGGGCTAGCGCGTCGCCGATTACTTGCGTGGCGCCTTCGTGAAGTTCTATGTTTCTACGGGTGAGGCACTTTACGGAATGCCCTTTTTTCAACAGTTCGCGGACGATATACGACCCTACGAATCCCGTGCCGCCGGCAACGAAGATTTTCATTAGCCGTCTTCCCGTTTTTCTTCTTCCCGTTTTCCATCTTCCAAAACAAGGCGTATTTCATTTGGCAGAAGCGCAGGCTTCATCTTTTCTGAGTCGTCGATGCACGCCATCTTTGTGGAACCGGTAACCAGCAACTTGCCGTCCGATTTCCTGTTTATCGTGTAACTTAATAAAAAGCTGCTTCCCCTTACCTTTTCGACTTTCATCCCGCCAACCAGCGTATCGCCATAGCGTCCCGGCGACCTGTATTTAATATCCGCCGTAGCGACGGTGAAAATTATCCCGTTTTTCATGTAACCGGCAAGGTCTATGCCCCTGTCGGCAAGGTATGGCGTGCGTATCCTTTCGAAATACTTCAGATAGTTGGCGTAATAGACAACGCCGCCGCAGTCGGTGTCCTCGTAATAGACGTTAATTTCCACGCGCCTTTTACTGCCTATGCGCGCCTAGCCGAGTGCAACGTCGAGTACCATCATCACGGTAAAACCTACCATAAGCCCCATCGTTGCATGGTCGGTGAACCCGCCGCTCTGCGATTCGGGTATAAGCTCTTCGGCGACGACGAATATCATCGCGCCGGCCGCAAACGCCAGCGCGTACGGAAGTATCGGTTGCGCCACTATAACAATCGCCGCGCCTACAACACCCGCAATCGGCTCAACCGTGCCTGAAAGCTGGCCGTACCAAAAGCTCCTCTTTTGCGAAAAGCCCTCGCGCCTTAACGGGCCGGAAACGGCCAACCCTTCGGGGAAGTTCTGAATCCCTATCCCCAATGTAACGGCCATCGCCCCGGCCACCGTCGCCTCCGGATACCCCGCGGCGGCCGCGCCAAACGCCACGCCCACGGCAAGCCCTTCGGGGATATTGTGGAGCGTTATGGCTAGTATCAAAAGGGTGCTTCGCTGCCACGAGGTCTTGACGCCTTCCGGTCTGGCAAGTCCCGGATGGAGGTGCGGCAGGAACTTATCGACGACCCTCAAAAAAATCCCGCCCGACATGAAACCTATTGCGGCTGGAATCCAGCCCGGCGTGCCCATCGCCTCAGAAATCTCGATGGCGGGCGCCAACAGCGACCAGAACGAAGCGGCTATCATCACGCCAGCCGCAAAACCCAGCATCGTATCGAGCGTCTTGCGGTCGACATCGCGCTTTACGAAAACAATCGCGGCTCCGGCGGCCGTTAGAAACCACGTGAAAAGGGTGGCAAGCAACGCTTGGACAATCGGGTGAAGGCTTAAAAAATATTGCATGATTTATACGGGTTATACCAATTGTACGACAAAGATAGAGTTTTAAAATTCATCTTTTTGTCGCCTTTCCCTTCGACTCCGCTCCCTTCGTTCCTCAGGACAGGCAGGACAAGCTTCACGCTCCCTTCGTTCCTCAGGACAGGCAAGGTGACAAAAAGCTGTCATGCTGAGCCCTTCGACAAGCTCAGGACAGGCCTTGTCGAAGTATGACGTTAAACTGGTTAAAGGCTTATATTTATTTTTCCTCTACATATGACGTCCATTTAGTATTAATCCTCAAGCGCCGCGCTTATGTCCCTAAAATGTTCCTCTTCCTGTATGAGGATGTCTTCAAGTATGCGCCTGAGGCCGTATTCGCGCAACGATTCGGCCTCGGCTATCCTTTCCTTGTAACTGTCTATTGCGTTCTTTTCGCCGGCAAGGTCCTGTTTGAGCATCCCGACGGCATCGGAGGAAATTTCTCTTTTTTCCACGTCAACTGTGGGAACGCCGCCCCAAAAATCTATCTGTTCCGCAAGCGAAATGGCGTGCGCAATTTCCTCGTTGGCGTGGACTACCAGTTCTTTCTGGATGTCTGTGTACTTCGGGCCGGTGAGTACCGCCGCGTGCTGAATGTACTGAACCGCCGCCGCGTATTCCCATTCAAGGTCCTTGTTCAGCTTTTTAATCAGTTCTCCCTTTGAAATAGCCATCCTATCCTCCTTCACTGAAATTTAGCGTCACTGGTTTTTGCTGTACATGGATCATGATATTGCATGAATCGGGAAATTGAAACTCTTTTTAGCGCCGGTAATACGCCCCGCCGTTACCCCTTTTTTCCATCTTCCTTCTCTTCTTCGCGCGCCCTTACCCATATCTCTTCCATCTCGTCTAGCGTGGCGTCGGCGATGTCTGTGCCCCTTTGGGCAAGCGTCTTTTCTATTATCCTGAACCGGCGGATCATCTTTTCTATCGATTGCTTAAGGGCGTCGTCCGTATCTATATCCAAAAAGCGCCCAAGGTTGACCAGCGCGATCATAAGGTCGCCGATTTCCTCTTTCATATTTTCATGGTCGTCTTTTTTCCGCGCTTCCATGAGTTCCGCCCATTCCTCCTCGACCTTCTTCCACACGCCTTCGGTGTCCGGCCAGTCGAACCCGACGCGCGCGGCCCTTTCCTGTATCCTTTTGGCGCGTATCAGGGTGGGGAGCTTTCTGGGTACGCCGTCCAGAACCGATTCGCGCTTCTTTTCCGCGCTTTTAATTTCTTCCCATTTGCGTAAAACTTCTTCGGCGTCCTTGGCTTTTCCGTCGCCGAAAACGTGCGGATGGCGGCGTATCATCTTGTCGCATACGGTCACGATCACGTCATCCAGCGTAAAGGAACCCCTCTCCTTTGCTAGGCGCGAGTGGAATATCACCTGAAAAAGGACGTCGCCAAGTTCTTCCTTAAGAACCGCATCGTCGCCGTCCTCAATGCCCTCTATCACTTCGTAAGCTTCTTCCAGCAAGTACGGCTTCAGCGTTTCGTGAGTCTGTTTTTTGTCCCACGGGCAGCCGTCGTCTTCGCGCAGGCGGTCCATTATTTTCGCCAGGTCGGCGAGTTTTTTATTCATTCCTTCCATATTACCAGTTACCGCTTAAATTTGCCCCGCCGTTGGGTTATAATTTCTACTTCGTGAATAAATTGATTCTTGAAATCGGCACGGAGGAAATACCCTCTTCTTACGTCCCTCCTGCGGCCAAATCGCTTGCCGAAATTGCCGCAAAGAGGTTCGAGGCCGCCGGTGTTTTATACGGGAAAATATCGACCCTAGCCACGCCCAGAAGGCTTGTCCTGTTCGCCGACGGCATGCCGGACACACAGGAGAAACGCACGAAAAAGGTATCCGGCCCGCCGAAAAAAGCGGCGTTCGATAAAAATGGGAAACCGACAAAGGCCGCGCTGGGGTTCGCCAAAAAGTTCGGCCTATCGGTCGGCGACCTTAAAACCGAAGACACGCCCAAAGGCGAATACCTCTACCTGACGGTGGAAGAAGGCGGCGGCGAAACGGCGGAGATACTTAAAAACATCCTTCC
>JAZFVB010000162.1:0-3495 GCA_036447515.1 Nitrospinota bacterium | reverse complement strand
GTTCTTTGTCCGCATCCATGGCTTCGGTAATGCCGTCGGTATAGGTAAGAATACGCGTATCCCTTTTTACCTTGCGTATTTCCGGTTTTATATTATTGAAGCCGTCGCCGAAGAGGCCCATCGGCAGGGAGCTTCCCGATCCTTCCTCCCTTGTCCATTGCCATTCCTTCGGTTCGTCTTCCTCCGGATCGAGGGCGATGACCTGATGCTGGGCGATATTAAACTCCTCTATGTAAACCCATCCATTTTCGGTTTCCTTTTCCCGCATTACGCGCCATATACTTCCTACAAGGAAGCGTCCCGTTCCCAGCTTTTCCAGCGTCAGGTTGGCGGTTTTCAGGGCTTCTTCCATGGGCCGGCCCAGCGCCAGCGTGGCCATAAGCCCGCCCAGCGCCACTTCCTGAAACTTGGCCGCGCCCTTGCCGTGGCCGGACGCATCCAAGACCACAAGCCACTCCTTTTGTTTTCCGTTTTCGCCTTTTTCCGTAATGAAACCCGCCCTGTCGCCCCCGGCTTTTGAAGACGGTTCCACATCGACGCAGGCGATAATTCCCCCGTCTTGAGGATTGGGCGCCAATAGGGATTTGCCGACCTGTTCCGCCTCTTTATGCTCGTCTTCAAGTTTTCTCCTGATTTCCTTCACTTCATGGAGAAGCCGCCGTGTAGTTTTAATAAGTTCCTGTTCCCTTGTAATGTCGCCCGTATATAGGCGCACCAGATTTTCCTTCGGCACGTAGCGAAGTTTGCGGGAGTAAACGCGGTATGTTTCCGTATTCGGTTTTCCCACTTCCGCTTCCATAACGTCGAGCACTTTCCTTTCGCCGTCCCTCTTGAGCTCTTCGATCATCGGCTTAAGGCCCTCAAATAGGGGGTGGTTCCAGTCCACAGGACATTCGTGGGTCCCGTTTTCCCAAGCCGTGCCGGGATTCTTTCCGAGAGACGCCCACCCCGCGTCATTACAGAAGCCAATTAGACCCGTTTCGGCGTCTATTTCGATCATGGGGTCGGGGTTGTCTTTTGGAATATCGGCAAGACGCGAAACCTTTTTTTCCATTTTCTCGCGCGCCTTCATGTTTACTATCAACGGACGGAAGAGGAAAAGGTAAAGCGCGGGAGAGACCAGTATTACAAGCATTGTGGAATCGATCAGCGCTTCGACTATTTGAGACTGAGGATTGATAATTGAGATCAAAAACATCGCCGCCGCTTCGGCAGTGAAAATGGAAACGGCGGTAATTATTACCATTCGAATGGGCGATAAGTTGTGCGCGTTCTTTTTGCTGTCACTAACCATTACAAAATCCCCAGCAATCCACAGCGGAAAAATGCCTCATGGATACATTTTAGATTAACATGATTTAGTAGGAGAAAATCTTTTTTTATTAATAATAAATTGTTTTGAACCGTTCCACCATGCAAGAGCTTTAACGCGGTTTTTGCAATTTAATGTTCCTTGAAATACACATAATATGCGGCCGGTTGTGTTGTGCCCGCCCCTCCGTATAGTTGCCGAAATTTCTAAGCTTGCACATTTCCCGTATTAAAGAGAAGATGAGAGGTCACCATACAATTTGGAGGAAAGATGATAGGAGTATCGAAATTATATTGCGGTGCGGAGAACGTAGGCGACGCCATACGTTACGGCAAGCAGTCCGCCCACATGGCGCAAAAACCCGACGCCCACGACGTACCGAAATCCGCCGGCGAAAGGCGCCCCGTTATCGCGTGGAACATAACCAAGACCTGTAATTTAAAGTGCATACACTGCTACACCGACTCGGAGGAAAAGAAGTACGACGGCGAACTGACAACCGAACAGGCAAAGGCGGTTATTGACGACCTTAACGGGTTCAAAAGCCCCGCGCTCCTTTTTAGCGGCGGCGAGCCGCTGATTCGAAAAGATATATTCGAGCTTGTAGCTTACGCAAAATCCGTCGGCTCGCGCTGCACCCTTTCGACCAACGGAACATTGATCGACGCCGACACAGCAAAGAAGATAAAGGAAAGCGGTTTCGTTTACGTCGGCATTTCGCTCGACGGCATAGGCGAGATAAACGACAAGTTCCGCGGCAAGGAAGGCGCCTTCAAAAGGGCCGTTGCCGGGTTCAAGAATTGCGTCGAAGTGGGCCAGCGCGTAGGCCTGCGCCTTACGCTTACGCGCCACAACTACGAAAACCTTAACGAGATTTTCGATTTCATCGAAAAGGAAAACGTGAACCGCGCGTGTTTCTATCACCTTGTCTATTCCGGCAGGGGACGCGGCATTGCCGACGAAGACCTTACGCACGAAGAGTCGCGCCACGCGATGGACATCATCCTGGAACGCACAAAAGATTTCCACAAACGCGGCCTGCAAAAAGACATCCTCACCGTCGATAACCACGTGGACGGCATTTACATGTACTTAAAGCTTTTAAAAGAAGACCCTAAAAGGGCGCAAGAAGTTTTAAGGATGCTCGAATGGAACGGCGGCGGAAGGTACTCCTCCGGCGTCGGCATAGGCAACATCGACTTCTTCGGCAACGTGCACGCCGACCAGTTCTGGAGCCAGTACAGCTTCGGCAACGTAAAGGAGCGCCCATTCAGCAAAATCTGGATGGACGAAAGCGATCCGCTGATGCATAAACTGAAGAACAGGTACGAAAACATCAAGGGAAGGTGCTCCGTATGTAAATGGAAAGACGCCTGTTGCGGCGCGATGCGCGTGCGCGGCGACGCCGTGTTCGGCGATCCGATGGCGCCCGATCCCGCATGTTACCTGACAGACGAGGAAATCGGCCTGACGCCCGAGAAGCTGGAAGAACTCAAGGCGAAGGGCGAGGAGTTCCCCGCTCCCGATAACCTGAAAGCAAAAAAGGCGGACACGGCAAGCAAGGCGTAACAAAATGAAAGGTAAACATCCATATAAGGGGTTGATGGGGTAGGTGCAAGCGTCTCCGCTTGCACTCTACAGCCGGGGACGGCTGTAGCTACCGGAATAGAACCACCCCGTATTCGCTCCTAAATGATTAAGGATTTAAAGATATGAAAAATAAACATCCCGGGCATCCCGGCGGGCATCCGCATCCACATCAAGGTGGAGACGGCGGCGGCAAAACCATAAAGGGAGCTTACAACGACCTGAAGGACGCGCCCGAAGGCCATCAGCACGCCCATAAATATATGATGAACAAGGGCGACCAGCTTCGCCTCGTTTTCTGGGAAACCACCGCCGGGTGCAACCTAGAGTGCATTCACTGCCGCAGGCTCGACGTATCGCGCGAACTGATGAAAGACGACCTCACGTTCGACGAGTCGTGCAAGATGATCGACGCACTGACGGAGGCGGGAAAACCGATACTCGTCCTATCCGGCGGCGAGCCGTTGTTCAGGCCCGATATCTTCGACATAGCAAAGTACGCGGTCGGCAAAGGCCTTACCGTTGCGCTGGCCACAAACGGCACGCTGGTGGACGAGGCGATGGCCAAAAAGATCGTCGATAGCGGCGTACAGCGC
>JAZFVB010000161.1:0-4940 GCA_036447515.1 Nitrospinota bacterium | reverse complement strand
GCGTTTACGGGGTTGTAAATTTCCAGTCCGTATTTTTGGGCGACTATGTAGTCTTCCTGCCCGTGGCCGGGCGCGGTGTGGACGAGGCCGGTTCCGGCATCGAGGGTTACGTGAGCGCCGCATATTACAGGCGATATTGTGCCGTAAAGAGCGTGGAGGGTTTTTACTCCTTCAAGTTCCGAGCCTTTGAAGGTTTTTATAGTGTCCGGTTCCCCTTCGGTTCCGAAAACCGGCATGAGCCGTTCGGCAAGCTCGGATGCGACGATAAGTATTTGACCGTTAGCTTTAACCGCCGAATATTCGAAGCCGGGGTGTACGCACACCGCCCTGTTGGCTGGTATCGTCCACGGCGTCGTAGTCCAGATGACGGCGGAGGTTTTGCCTTCGGGAAGTCCCAGTTTTCCGGCCTCTCCTTTATCAAGGGGGAACCTTACGAAAACGGATGGGGAGGTGTGGTCTTCGTATTCCACTTCCGCTTCGGCCAGAGCCGTCCGGCACGAGGTGCACCAGTGGACCGGCTTCAGCCCTTGGTAAATCGCGCCCTTATCCATCAGCTTGCCCAGTTCGCGGGCGATGTCGGCCTCGTATTTGTAGTCCATGGTGAGGTATGGCCTGTCCCAATCGCCGAATATTCCCAGCCTTATAAATGAATCCCTTTGCCTGTTTACGAATTTTTGAGCGTATTCGCGGCAGAGTTTTCTCTTTTCTGCGCGGCTCATTTCGTGTTTTTTCTTGCCGAGTTTTTTATCGACCTGCAGCTCGATGGGAAGACCGTGGCAGTCCCACCCCGGGACGTAAGGCGCGTCGAAGCCCTGCATTGTTTTTATTTTTACGATCATGTCTTTAAGGATCTTGTTCATGGCGTGCCCCATGTGTATATCGCCGTTGGCGTAAGGGGGGCCGTCGTGCAGGATATATTTCGGGGCGCCTTTTCGCGCCGCGCGGATTTTTTCGTAAAGGCCTTTCCAGCCTTCGAGTATTCGGGGTTCGAGCTTATTAAGGCCCGCCTTCATCGGGAAGGCCGTTTGCGGCAGATTTAGCGTATCTTTATAATCCATAAGTGGGTAAGTTTACATCACTTTCAAGAAATCCAACAATATGCGGATCAGAGATCAGGACGCTTTTTCGGGGCGCGCTTTTTTGTAGCAGGCGGTAATTTTTCCGGCGATTTCGGAGTGTTTGAAAGGTTTTACCATATAGCCCTGAATCCCAAGTTTCAGGCAGTCCATGATGTCGTTTTTATCGGCCATGGCCGTTGCCATTATTACAACGGTCTTTTCAGCGTTGCCTTCTTCGGACTCGCGTATTTCCTTCAGCGCCACATAGCCCGATTTTACCGGCATCATTATGTCTAGCACCACTATATCCGGCTTCCATGAGTTGAACGTTTCCAAGGCCTCGCTGCCGTCGCCGACTATTTTTATGTCGAATTTATCTTCAGGCAGGCCTTTTTTGTAAAGGAGCTGAACGGTTTTATCGTCATCCGCGACGAGTATTTTTAGTTTATCCATCTTTTATAATGATACAAACAATCGGAATAAAGATAAATTGTTTTTTCATTTCGAAAGCTCAATTACCTTTGGACGCTTGATTATAATAGGCCATTATCATGTCGGCGATCCGTAAAGCCTTGAACGGTTTTACAATATAACCTTGTATTCCCACCCTGATACAGTCGACGATGTCTTCTTTATCCGTCATGGAGGTAGCCATTATTATGACGGTCTTACGGTCCGTTTCATCTTCAAGTTCGCGTATTTTTTTCAGGGCGGCGTAGCCGGACATTAAGGGCATCATGATGTCCAGCATTATTATGTCCGGCTTCCATGAGTCGTACATTTCCAATAGATCGTCGCCGTCGGCGACGATTTTCAAATCGAACTTATCTTCAGAAAGGCCCTTTTTGTAAAGGAGCTGCACGTTTATATCGTCTTCCGCGACAAGTATCTTTAGTTTTTCCAAGTTATCGACTCTTTTATTCCGCCACGGTGACGCGGTTCACCTCGTCGATGGTTGTAAGGCCCCTAAGCGCCTTTTTAATTCCATCGTACCTCATGTTGTGATAGCCGATATTTATTGCATATTTCCGCAGTTCCATCTGTGTGGCGTTTTTGGCAACCATATCCCTCAACGTATCGTCCACCATTACCATTTCGAATATACCCAATCTTCCCTTGTATCCGTTGTCGCCGCAGGAATCGCACCCCATGCCGCGGTGGAAACCAACCTTCTGCTTACCATCCCACTCGAAGTATTTTTCAATTTCTTGAGGGGATAGGGCGTAGCTTTTCTTGCAATGATCGCATATTTTCCTTACAAGTCTTTGCGACAGAACTCCGATTATGGAAGGTCCAACAATAAAAGGCTCAACGCCAATTTCCACGAGCCTGGTTATAGCCTGTATTGCGTTATTTGTATGGAGCGTGGAAAGCACCAGATGACCCGTAAGGGCCGCTTCGGTGGCGATCTTCGCGGTTTCAAGGTCGCGTATTTCGCCTATAAGTATTACGTCCGGGTCCTGCCGCAGGACCGAGCGCAACACCTTGCCGAAATCAAGCCCTATATCGTGGTTTATCTGTATCTGGTTTATGCCCGGCAGGCGGTATTCCACAGGGTCTTCGACGGTCGTTATGTTAACTTCGGGCTTGTTTATGTACTTGAGCGCACTGAAGAGGGTGGTGGATTTTCCTGAACCCGTCGGGCCGGTGATGAAGAATACGCCGTTGGGGGTTAAGATAAGTTTCCTGACCTTTTCATATATTAATTTTGAAAAATAAAGCTCCTCGATGTCCGGTATGCTGCGGACTTTAACTTCCCCAAGTACGCGCAACGCCATTTTCTCGCCGAAAATAGTAGGCGTGGACGATATACGAAAGTCGATGGACTTTTTTGAAAGGTTTAAGCTCAACCTTCCATCCTGCGGGCGGCGGCGTTCGGCAATGTTCATATTGGCAAGTATTTTCAGCCTGGAAACCAGCGGGGAAACCAGCGATTTATCGAGTTTCAGCCTTTCGTTCATCACCCCGTCTATGCGGAAGCGTATGCGCAAGTTATGTTCGGTTGGTTCTATGTGGATATCGCTCGAACCTTCCTTTATGGCTAGAAGGAGTATCGACTGCGAAAGCTCGATAACGGCCTCGTCGCCAGCCAGCGCTTCGAGTTCCTGTATGGTTAATTCTTTTCCCGGAGAGAGCGCGGCCGCGACCTTTATTTTCTTAAGGATATTTTCGATTTCATGGACGGACTTGTACTGTATTTCTATGGCGTCGAGGATTTCTTCCCCGAACGCAAAGTTGGGGCTTATTTTGGCTTTTGCGATCTTTTCCGCCTCCCTTATAACGCGTTTGTTTGTGGGGTCGGCGATGGCCGCGGTAATTGCGTCTCCCAGCTGATAGAGGAGGATTATGGCATTTTCCATGCAGAACTCCTTGGGAAGTCTCGATACGATTTCCGGGCGGAAGAGAATTGTGTTCATATCGAGCCATGCGGAGTTAAACCCGTCGCCGAACATCTTACCGGCTTTTTCCCTGCTTAAAAGACTTTCGTTGACGACGTGCTGAACGAGCGCGTATGCGTCCTGCCCGTTTTGCTTTAAAATCGTGTTGATGTCCCTTTCTGACAGGATATCTTTGTTTTTAAGCTCGGCGACGAACGACTTGTTTATCACTGTTTTTTCTTTTTCTTTTTAACCTGCTTTATCATTTCCTTAATGTCCTTTTGTGATGCCCATTTTTTTTCCAGCACCTTGCCCACTTTTTTGTCATCTTCAATTTCTTCGAGCATCTTTTTGAGGTTGTATTTTTCAGGCATTCTTTTTCCCTTGTTTTTTTTCCTTCATGTATTCAGCCCATGTTTCCTTTATGCCCTGTTTTATTTCCGGCAACGACGTGTCTTTGCGGATGTAGCCGGAGGCTCCGAGTTCGAGTATTTCCTGTACGGCTTTTATTGAACTTACGGCCGTCAGCATGATGACGAATGCGTCCGGGAATTCGGATTTTATTGCCTTAAGCGTTTCGAGCCCGTTCATTACGGGCATGTTAACGTCCATTATGGTTATTTCGGGCTTATGCTGCCTGAAAAGCTCCAGCGCTTCCTTGCCGTTGTCAGCCTCGGCCACCACCTCGGCATTCATATCTTTAAGCGCAACTTTCATCAGCTCGCGGATGTGCATTTCATCATCTACAAGGAGAACTCGCACTTTCCTTTTTTCGTTCATAGTCTCAGACTTTCAAGTAAATTCAGGAACCCGGTATGGGCGGGTTCAGGCTCTTGTTTTTATGCGGATATCATACTACAAACCTCCGCACCCTTGGGATCAGGTCTTCCATCACCAGCGGTTTTGCCAGAAAGTCGTTTGCGCCCATTCGAAACGCCTTTTCGCGGGACTCCATGTCCGATATCGATGTCAGGACTATAACGGGAAGTTCGGCCGTTTTCGAATTGCTCCTTATGGATTCCAGAAGTTCCCACCCGTCCATTATGGGCATACTTATATCGGTAATAACGAGGTGGGGCATATCCCGTTCAATGATCCGTTTTGCAATCTCGCCGTTTTCAGCCTCGATGATTTCCAGATCATACTCATGTATAGATTCCTTAAAGAGGTAGCGGATAGTTTCTTCATCGTCGACGAACAGGATTTTAGGGCGCACCGGCGGCAGTTCCGCGTAAAACGTGGTTCCTACGCCTTCAGCCGATTCCACCGTTAGCGAGCCGCCGTGGGCGGTCATTATGTCGTGGCAGAAGGGCAGGCCGAGGCCGGTTCCCTTTTCCCCGGCCGTGCCGGTGGTTGTGGTCTTTTCTTCGTGCATAAAAAGTTTGGGCAGTATTTTTTCCGATATGCCCGTGCCGGTGTCTTTTACTGCTATGGCGGTCCTTCTTCCGGGAGGTCGAAAGAGCGTTATCCTGCCGCCTTTGTAGGAGAACTTTATGGCGTTGGA
>JAZFVB010000160.1:0-17306 GCA_036447515.1 Nitrospinota bacterium | reverse complement strand
ACCTCCTGCCGAAGGTTCTGGACGAAAAGGTGGCAAGGCTTCATTTAGAAAAGCTCGGCGTGGTACTGGACGTCCTTTCGCCCGAACAGGCAAAATACATCGGCGTAACGCCCGACGGCCCCTACAAACCGGAGCACTATCGGTACTAGCCTGACCTTTCAGCTTTAAGACGCTGCCGTGATTTCCGCAAAATGTTTGGTGGTGTATGGTCTCGCTTGCCCAACAAAACTCCCCAGGGGGGAAGGTAACACAATAAAAAAAGGGCCAGCTGATGTTTATCAGCCGACCCTGTTATGCGCTATGCGTAGATGTTGGACACTTTTAAAGTGTCATATCCCCGCGTCTTTTTTCAGTTTGGCGGCCTTGTCTTTCTTTTCCCATGTGAATTCGGGAAGTTCGCGTCCGAAGTGGCCGTATGCGGCTGTCTTGCGGAAGATCGGGCGGCGCAGGTCGAGCGTCTTGATGATTCCGTAGGGCCTCAGGTCGAAGTTTTTCTTGACGATCTCCGTTATCTTTTCCTGCGATATCTTGCGCGTGCCGAAGCTGTCAATCAGAATCGAAACCGGCTCGGCGACGCCGATGGCGTAGGCAAGCTGGACTTCGCACTTATCAGCTATCCCTGCGGCGACGAGGTTCTTTGCCACGTAGCGCGCCATGTAGCTGGCGGAGCGATCTACCTTGCTGGGGTCTTTGCCGGAGAAAGCGCCGCCGCCGTGCGATCCGTGGCCGCCGTAAGTATCGACTATTATCTTGCGTCCGGTCAGCCCACAGTCTCCGTGCGGGCCGCCGATAACGAACCTTCCCGTCGGGTTGATGTGATACTTGATGCGCTTTTCGTTGTAGAGCTTTTCAGGTAATACGGGCAGGATGACCTTTTCGATTATTTCGTTCCTAATAGTTTCGTTATCTACGCTTTCGTCGTGCTGGGTGGATATTACCACCGTGTCCACGACGTGGGCCTTTTTGTTTTTGTACTCGACTGTTACCTGCGATTTGCCGTCCGGCCTTACCCACGGCAGCGTTCCGTCTTTTCGCACTTGGGCGAGTTTCTGTGTGAGCTTATGTGCAAGAAGTATCGGCAGGGGCATAAGTTCTTTGGTTTCGTTGGTGGCATAGCCGAACATCAGGCCCTGGTCGCCCGCGCCCTGTTCTTCGGGTTTTTTCTTTACGACTCCCTGCGCGATGTCGGCGCTTTGTTCGTGAAGGGCGTTCAAGATGGAGCACGACCTGTAGTCGAAGCCGATGCGCGAATCGGTGTAGCCGATATCCTTAACGACTTCACGGACCACTTTGTGGAAATCCACCTGGCCTTTAGAGGAGTATTCGCCGGCGAGCATCACTAGGCCGGTCGTTACCAGCGTTTCACACGCGACCCTGGAATACGGGTCTTGTTCAAAGAATGCGTCGACTATTCCATCGGAAATCTGATCGCTGACCTTATCCGGATGCCCCTCCGTAACCGACTCCGAAGTGAAAAGGTAGTTTATTCGTCCCATATCATTATCCCTTTACAGTTAATTGATTTTCAATATTGTATTGTTTTCTAGTTTTTAGCTTATCCGAATATGTACTGCGGTACAACTAGAATGTGTACCGCGGTACATCTTGCAAAATCGGTAAATTAGGGCACGCCTCTTTTTAAGCTATTGATAATTAAGGGTATTTTGCTTGCGGGGGAAAAGTTTTGCCGCTACGCGTCTTTTTTAATTTCGCTGTCAGCGGCCCGACAGCCGTTTATCCGCCTTTAACGCCTTCATTCCCTGGTCGGTGGACACCGCCGGAAAATACCCCAGTTCCTTTTTTGCCCTGTCGATGTTGTACGTATGCGACGTTGCAAGTTGCGAGGCCAAAAAGCGCGTCATTCTTGGCTCGGAGTAGACGCCGAACACCTTGTAGAACGTCTCCATCGCCGCGCCGATGGCATACGCCGCATTTAACGATATCCGTTTCTTTACCGGCGGAAGGCCGAATCCGGCCAGGATTTCGTTTATCCACTCCCAGCAGTTAACCGGCTCCCCCTGCGTGATGAAATACCGCGAGCCGGCGACCGCCGAGCCTTCTTCAAGGCGTTGGGCGGCCGACAGGTGCGCGTCCGCGGCGTTGTCCACATAGACCGTATCGACCATGTTTTTTCCATCGCCGACTATCGCCAATTTCCCCGACCTTGCACGGTCAATGAGCCGAGGTATCAGGTTTGTGTCGCCCGGACCCCAGATAAGGTGCGGCCTCAATGAAACCGTAAACAGCCCACCCCGCCCGTTTGCCCCAATCACCGATTTCTCGGCTTCCGCTTTAGTCTTCGGGTAAAGAGCAAGATACTTATCCGGGTATGGCGTGTCTTCGTCGATGTCTATCTGGTCCTTCCCGTCGTAAACGACGGACGGCGACGAAGTGTAAACGAGTTTTTTTACGCCGTTTTCGATGCAGGCGTCGATAACATTTTGCGTCCCCTTGACGTTTGTGCCGTAAAAATCATCCGGCCTTCCCCATATGGCGGCGATGGCCGCCGTGTGGAAAACAACATCGATGCCCTTGCAACTTTTAAGAACGGCGTCCCTGTCCGCAACGTCGGCCTTGATGCACACGACGCCCCTTCTTTTCAAATCGGGATAGTCGCTCCGCCCCAGAATGCGCACGTCGTCACCGCGCGATAGGAGCTTGTCGACTATGCTCCGCCCCAGAAAACCGCCGCCGCCCGTAACCATTGCTTTCATAGCACGAGTGTTTTCATTTTCCCGGAGGCCTTTTTCGGAACCAGGTGCGGGATTTTTTTCTCCGCCCACGTTTTAAGTTCTTCGCGGAAAATTTTGGCGTTGTGCCGTATGTCGGTTGGGAACGATGGATGGTACAAAACGTCTTTGATCGATTTTGTTATTGCGTTTTTTGCGGCAGATTCGAGCAGTTCTTTTGTGATCTTATCGCGGTTATTTTTCTTGCCGTCTTCCGTCAGCTCTATGATGATTACCGGATGCTGGTTCGGCCATTCGCCAAGGCCCACCAGCGCGCCGCGAAAGACGTCCGGATGGTTGTTGAAAATCGCCTCGCAGCATATTGTAAAAAGCGTCATGGCGCCGGTTACAACGCGATGCCCCTTGCGCCCGCAAAACCACAACCTGCCGTTTTTGTCAAAATACCCTACGTCGCCCATGCGATGCCAGACTGTTTTACCCTCCTTGATTTTTGCCTTTTGTGTCATCTCCGCCAGGTCGAAATATTCCTTTGTAACAACGGGGCCTTTGACGACGATCTCGCCGATTTCTTCCGGCGGCAGTTCAAGGGCTTCGTCGAACTTTTCAATAACGCTTTCCGTTATCGGGATGATCCTGATAGTTATGCCGGGCAGCGGACGGCCCACGCATATGCCTTTCCCTTTTGCGGTAAGCGCCGCGGTTTCATCTAAAACTTCGGAGCCGGTCATATCGGCTATCGGCAGCGATTCCGTCGCGCCGTAGGGCGTGTGCGTCTGGCCCTTTTCGCCCATGATTTTATTTAAAAGGTTTTCGTGAATCACGGACGGCACCGGCGCTCCGGCCATCAGGACTTTCCTTAACGTCGGGAGTTTTATTTTATTTTCCACGCAGTACCGGCTTACGTTGTTCCAAAGGGCGGGTGAACCGAAAGAGAAAGTCGCCCCGTTATCGATTATGGCCTCGACTATTTTTGCGGGATCGGCCTTGGCGGGTTTTGACGGGTTCATGTCGGGAATCACCGCTTTCATCCCAAGCCCGACGCTGAAAAGCGCGAAGAGCGGAAAGGCCGCCAGATCGACGTCGCCATGCCCCATGCCGTAATAATCCCTGATGTAATCGACCTGGGCCTTGAATATTCCGTGCGTGTATGTAACGCCCTTGGGAGACCCGGTGGAACCGGTGGTGAATATTATAGCCGCCGTTTCGTCGGACGCGGTCTTCACGATTTCGAAATCCGAGTCTCCCTTATTTTTTACGCCGTCAAGGGTAAGGCATCCCGGAAACCATCCGACGCTGATTTTTTGGCTTATCGATTTGAAATGCCGCCGGTGCGCGATACGGAACAGATGGGCTAACCGTATTCCGATAAACGCCTTCACGCTTACCTGCTTCACGCAGTTAAGGAGATTATCCTTGCCCATTCCCGGATCGATAAAAACCGGCACGGCGCCGCACTTGAAAAGCGAAAAGGTCAGCGCGACGAATTCAATCCCCGGCTTAACCATCAAAAGCGTCCGCGCGCCCCTCTTTATCCCGGTCTTTTGGAGGCCGGATGCGATGAGGCTCGATTGACGATCGAGTTCGGAAAACGAGATTTCCCGGTAAACCATCTTCCCGCCGGCCCCGCGCGCGAATGGGACGGCAACGGCTATACCGCGCGGGTTTTTGGCGGCGGCGTCTTTTAAGGTGGTTGCTATATTGCAGGTGTTTTTTTTGCGAGATGCTTTTTCGGTCACGGCGCGGTTTCCATAAAGTCCCTAACCTGCGGGATGATGCGTTCGTACGCGTCCTCGACGACGTAATGTCCGGCGTCCTCGATCTTATGTACCCGCGCATCGGGGAAGCGCCTCATCCACATTTCCAAAAAAAGAGGCGTGAAACAAAAGTCGTTCATTCCCCACATAATGAGCATCGGTTTTTTGGCTAAGCGACCAAGCCCGTTTTCTATCGATTCAAGGAGTTTGTACGACGGGTGCCCCTTTTCCAGCGGAATGTCCTGCACGAAACGCAGTATCGCTATGCGGTTCTGCCACGAGTCGTACGGCGCAAGATAACCTTCCCGCACGTTTTTTGTGAACCGCTCCGGCTTCGAGGTGGCATAGCCCAGTTCGATTGCCGAACGCGCGAAGGCGTTAAACCCGCGCACCACAACGTCTCCAAAAAACGGTATCCGGCAGATGTTTATCGAAAATGGAATCAGCGACGCCCGGAACGCGGCGGTATTGAAGACTATCAGCCGCTTCACCCTTTCGGGGTTCTTGACGGCCCACCCGAATCCAATCGCGCCGCCCCAATCGTGGACTGCCATCGTTATCTTATCGAGTTTTTTTTCGTCAATGAGCCTTGAAAGGTTGTCGATGTGAGTTTGAAGGTTGTATGGGTAATCTTGCGGCTTATCGCTAAGGCCGCATCCGATGTGGTCGGGCGCGATCACGCGGTACTTTTCGCGGAGGTTCAGCGCCAGCTTGCGGTAATAGAACGACCATGTAGGGTTGCCGTGCAGCATCACGATGGTCTCGCCGTTTGCCTCGCTTCCTTCATTGTCTTCAGGCTCGTCGATGTAATGGAGTTTGTGCGGGCCTATCTGAAGGAAATGCGATTTGAACGGGTATTCGTCTTTAATCGCGGAAAGGTTCATCTTTCATGCGCGCGCCGGGAGACGTTTCCTACCATTCTATTCCCAGCATTATGGAGTTCAGCCCGGAACCGATGCCGAGCAGGGCAACGTTATCGCCCGATTTCAAAAGGCCTTTTTCTATTCCAATGCCAAGCGTAACGGGAAGCGCCGCCGAGCCGGTATTGCCCAAAAACTCCACGGTCGAAAAATCCTTTTCGATGTCCACGCCTATGGCTTCGTAAAGTTTTCTGCGGTGGGCTATTCCCACTTGGTGCGTGAATACGCGGTTTACGCCGTCTTCGTTCCAGCCGATCTCTTTCTTGAAGCTAGCCCACGTTTTTTCGGCCAGATCGCAACCAGCGTTCAAAAGGAGTTCGGCGTCGGTGTCCATCAGCGGTTGCGCGCCCGCGCTGAACCCCATATCGCCGTCGCTTTTGCAAAGGGCGCTGTGCTCGGTTGCGTTTTGCACCACGCCTCCGATTAAGCGGTGTTTTTCTTTTGCAAGGCCATCCATAAGGTCGGAGTGGGCCATCACGACGGCGACCGCCGCGCTTCCGATAGTCAGCGACGCGAAAGCGGGCTTGATCGTTTTGCGGGTAAGCGATTCGTCGGCGTTTAGCGTCTCGATCGTTTTATCCACCAAAGCCTCGCCCATCTCGCCCGAGACTATCAGCCCTGCGCGAACTTGGCCGAGTTCGATCATGTTGGCAAGCGTTATCATCCCGTTAAGAACGCCGAGGCATGCGTTGGAGATGTCGAAAACCGTCGCGTCGGCTGGAAGGCCAAGGGCGTTGTGGACGACGTTGGCCGTGGCCGGCTCAAGGAAGTCGCGGCATACCGATGCGTGGAATAGGACCTTTATCTCTTCTTTGGGAACGCCGGAGATATCAAGCGCCTTTTTTCCCGCCATAGCGGCGGCGGAGCTTGGCGTCGTTCCGTTACCCCAGAACCTGCGCTCCTTTATGCCGCTCATAAGCTCAAGCCTTCCATGCGGAAGTTTGAGCCTTTCGTAAACGGGCGCGAGGCGGTCTTCGAGTTCCTGCGACGATACGGCATTCGGCGGCAGTTCGTATCCCACCGAAGCCAGACAGACATTTTCGTATTTCATATTGAACTATCAATACTACCCAATTTGAAGGCTGCGCGGCAACACGAAGGGCTTGCCTGGCGCCTTCCAAAGTTATATTTGCGCAATATAAATATATTTATAAATATAAAATAATTATTTTTTAAATTGCTCATTTTTTTCTTGTAAATTACATATATAAATAGTTTAATTATTGTAACCAGTTAGGAGTGCGAGGCAATTTCACCCTTGGGCAATAGCAATCTCCTTTGTATTGATGATTATGCATACGTTTTAATTTGAACGTACATTTTGGAGGGGCTTATGAAACGTTCGACGATCTTATTAATATTTCTATTATCAGTCTCATTCCATCCAAAAGTTGATGCATGGCCTGTAAAAGCTAAAATCATAGTATTGAATAACCAAGTCACCGCCGTAGTTTATAATCGATGGGAAAAAACTATCGTGTGCAATGGCCAACTTTCCGGGAAAGCGAAATCAGGGCATGTAACTATGGCCTGGATGAACAGTGTTCGTATTAAACATGGAATGAATTCATATGTTTATCTTAATAACGAAAATTCATATAATCCATTTGCTCAGGGTTGGGCTGATATCGATTGTGTAAATCTAAATTAAAGCTATTCTTCCTCAGCTACGCCGGATTTTTCATCACGTTTTTGGACAGTGTACTGTTCCCGCCGAAGGGCAGTCTTCGCTGTCCGCCTTTGATCGCGCCAGCACCGCCTCCAAATTTTCCACATGCAGGCGCAACATATACATCACGCCGAACGTGACGAGGAACGCCAATATCGAAAACCTTAAAGTCAGCATCATTTCCGGCGCCAATCCCTGATCGGGGCCGCCTCCGGAAACGACGGGGTGCATGATGCTCCCCCATATCTTAATCGCGTAATGCACTATCGGCACGTCGATAAAGGCGATGATGCCGTAAACTGCGGCGTAACGCGCGCGCGTCATCGGGATTTCTATAACGTGGCGCAGTATCAGGTAACCGATGTAAGTAATGAAAAGGATCATTGCCGTCGTCAGGCGCGGCTCCCAAAGCCACCACGCGCCCCAGCGCTGTTTGCCCCATATCATCCCCGATACGATCATCAAGAAGCAGAAATGCACGCCGAGGTCCGCGCCGACCTTGGCCCACCTGTCGTAACGAAGGTCGCCTTTTGACAGGAACAGTATGCTGCCCACAAACGCGATGAAAAATCCGACGTAGCTCATGATGGCCGACGCCACGTGGAAATAGATTATGCGGTACGTTACCGGCTCGCCCTTTGCGTCCGGCGACCACACCACCGCCATGTAAAGCGCCGCGCAGATAAGGATGAACGAAGTCCACACCATCCCAAGGCGCACCTTTTTGTCGCTTACCACCGAAATCGCCTTTTGCCCGCAACCCAACGTATTCGTTTTTTTCACAAGCCGCCTGCACTTCAACGTGACCCGTGCGATATAGGAAAAAACGATTATCAGGATGAACGCGTACGCGGAGATTAAATAACTCATAGCTCGTCAACTATATATTCAAACAGCATCGACGACACAACAAAAAATATTACGTCGAATGCGGCAATAAGTTTTATACGCGAAAAATATTTGGCCATGTCGCCGTCCTGGATGAGGATCGAAGTGGCTTCCGAGGCGAATATTATAAGCGGGATGACCAGCGGCAATAGGAGCACGGGCAAAAGGATTTCGCGCGCGCGGAGGTTTACCGACATCGCCGAAAGGAGCGTCCCCAGCGTTATGAAGCCGATGTTGCCCAGCAAAAAGGCCAGCGCCTGCCAGACGAAATGCTCCATGACGTTTATGTTGTAAAGGACGATGAATATCGGAATTATCGCGGCCTCTATGACGCATAGGAAAATAAGGTTGCCCAGAAATTTGCCCCAGTAGATTGCCGTCCTGTCGACGGGGCTGAGCGCCAAGCCGTTTATGCAGTCGTTTTCCCGCTCCACGAGGAACGAGCGCGAAAGGCCGAGCGTTCCGGCAAAAATGAAGGCTATCCACAAAATCCCCGACGCAAGCTCCGGCGCGTTGTGCGGGTTTATGGGGAAGGTGAAGTTGAATATAACTATGACGAGCAGCGCGAACATGAAGGTGTTGGCGATGAATTCACGCGAACGCATTTCGGTTTTTACGTCCTTCATCAGGATGGCGCGTGTTGCGGAAAGCAGGCGGTTCATCCGCCGACCTTTTCCGAATAAATTTTCTTGAACTCGTCCGCGCCGATTCCGTCGGTGGCATTGTCGAAAACCTTTTCGCCTTTGCGCAGTATGACGGCGCGGGTTCCTATTTCGATGCCGATGTCGATGTTGTGCGAGATCATAATCATAGTTTTGCGTTTTCCGTGGAGGTCTTTCAGGAGGCCCTTGAACAGTTCGGTCGAATGCTGGTCGAGCCCCGTAAACGGTTCGTCCAGGAAAACGAAATCGGGATCGGCGACAAGGGCACGCGCGATGGAGAGCCTTTGCATCATGCCTCGGCTGAAGGTGTGCGCGAGGTCGTCCCCGCGCTCGGAAAGTTCCACCATTTCCAGCAGGGCGTCGGCCTTTCCGCGCGGGTCTTCGACGCCGTAAAGCTCGGCGTAAAAAACGATGTTTTCCTTTGCGGTCAGGTTATCGTATATGAAACTCTTGTGCGATATCACGCCGACCTTTTGGCGCACTTCCGGGTCACCGACGTCCGCCCCGGCGACCGATGCGCTGCCGTTTGTCGGGCGCGTTAGGCCGCAAAGGATTTTCATCAATGTCGTCTTGCCCGCGCCGTTCGGCCCGAAAAGGGAGAGGAAGTCCCCCGCGTCGATTGAAAGGTCTATGCCTTTAAGGGCGGCGATGTCGCCGTAGTTTTTCGATACCCCCTTGCATACTATCCCCGGATTTTGCATCGCTCTATTATCCCTTTTTTATCTTCATAGGCAACGCCGCTGTTTTGTTTGCTCCGGTGGACGCGAGAGCGCCTACGCTACTGGTGTCACCTGAGCTGATCGAAGGGTGAGAAATAGTTAAGGTTATTTAAATTTCCTTGGCGATGCGAGGGCGTCTTTGGTCAGGCATTCATAAAGTAAAGATAGCGCTTCGGAAACCGTTCGTTGCCGGTTGGCGTTCCTGCCCGTTGCGAGGTCGAGTCTGCGGCAGGCGTCGCCTTTGGGCCCGGATACCGCTATGTAGATAAGGCCCACCGGTTTTTCCTTTGTGCCGCCGCCCGGGCCTGCGATGCCTGTTGCGGAAACGGCGTAGTCGGCGCCGAATTTTTTACGCGCGCCTTTGGCCATCGCAACGGCCGTTTGCTTGCTTACCGCGCCGTGTTTTTGAATGGTCGATTTGCGCACTCCGAGATGCCTTATTTTGATATCATCGGAGTAAGCAATAATACCCCCCATGAAAAAAATACTGCTTCCGGCGTGATCGGTAATCGCCTTGCCTATCCCGCCGCCGGTGCACGACTCGGCGACGGCCAGGGTTTTCTTGCGTTTTTTAAGAATTCTGCCTATGGTTTTTTCTATGGAAGCGGGGGAAGCGGATTTTCCGGTCGGCGCAGTTTTTTTTCCGCCGGGAGAATTTTTTATAGGCGTTCCTGTATGTAGTTTACGGTGTCGCCTTCGCTCACTTCAAGGATTGAATCGACTATCACCGCCGTTGAAGTCTTTTCCCGCACAACGATGACCTGCGCCTTGCCTGTAACCTTTTTAAAGTTGGTTGTGGTTTCCTTGTTCCGCTGATAGATCGGGTCCATCGTGGCGATTATCTCGAATATGTCGCCTTCTTCAACGCCTTTGCTGCGGCCGACGTCGATGTATATTACGTCCCCTTCGGAAACCCCGTACCTTGCTTCATTCAAGGCGATCACCTTGCCGGATACGGATTTGTCGGCAAGGGGCCTGTCGCTGTCCAGTTCGGGAATTACGATTTTGTATTCAGGGATGATCATCTGCCCGACTTCAATCATGTCGTAGGACTTTATGATTATGCCTTTGGATGAACTCTTTTTTGTCACCGTTACTTCCAAGGCGCCCGTTACGGAAACAAGGTCGCCAATCCGTTTTTTCGTTTTAGGGTCCTTAACATTTTTTATTTTCTTGTAGATGAAAAAGGTGTCTCCAGCCTTGATCTCGCTGTTGGAACCGCGGTCTATCGTAATGATGTCATTGAAAGATACTGATTCTTTTTCAAGCTCCGTTTCCGTAATGAACCCGAAGGGATTTAATTCGCTGGTTATGTAGCCGGCCGTCAGCAGCTTGCCCCTGTCTATAATGTCTTTTTTCTTTTCAAGAAATATCGAAGCCGGAATATTGGTTATCTTTACTTCACCCAGAAGAGGCACCTGGTCTCTCGATCTTGTTATTTCCAGGGCTCTTGAGGAATCGGATTCTTCGTTCCCGGCAAGTGCCGAGCCCGGAGTCAGGATAAACAATACTGCTATAAATAATGCTAATTGCTTCATGCATTAATTATACAATAATTATGGGCCTTTACAAATTGCCGACGTAATTACCAATTTTTCAGGTGATTTCAGGGAAATTGGGTTCTTGTTTTTGATTCTTAAGTCGACTAACATATAAAGACTATGAAGAAAATACGGATTTATGAACTTGCAAAAAAGAAAAAACTTACAAGCAAGGAAGTCATCAAGAGGCTGAGCAAAAAAGGGCGAAAAAAGCTTTCCGCCGTTTCTTACGTCGATCCCGCTGCGCTTGACGGCGACATCGGCGGCTCCGGCTCTACGGTCGCCAAGGGCAAAGTGGCCCAACTCTTCAAAAACACCCAACACGGGTTTTCGCCGCCCGGCGCCGTCCGCCCCGTGACTTCGCTTGCTGAAAAGGTTGTGCAGCCCAAGGCACAACCCAAGCCGCCGTCCCAGCCGCAAACGCAAAAGCGAACCGGAAAGGGGCAAAAGCAGAAGACGGCGGCAAAGGCGTCTACGGCGTCGCGCGCGAAAGGCACCTCCGGCACCGGCCTTCCTCTTGCCGCGGTGGGGCTTAGTTTAGCCATTCTTTTGATTCTCGGTTTTCTGTACACCGGAATGCAGGCCGACCGGACTCAGATTAAAGCGATAAATACCAGCCTCGGCCAACTTAACGCGAAAGTCGCCGCAATAGACGAATCGGTCATCACCAACCGCGCACAGATGCTCGATATGAGGGGACAAATGGCCGCGGTTAGCGGACAGCTAAACGATCTCAACAAGCGCTTTGCGGATTCCAGCCGGGCCTCGTTGGTGGCGCAGCTTAAAACACAGAGTTCCGTCATTAGCGTTCTCGCAAAAAATCTGGACGAACCGCTAAAAACCAGGGCAACCGGCCTCGCCAACCGCCTTTCGTCTTTTTGATAGCGTCGATTTTTCATAAAATCTGAGTATGGGTTTCAACTGCGGGATAATCGGCCTTCCCAACTGCGGCAAATCGACTATCTTTAACGCGCTTACTTCCGCCGGCGCAACGGCAAGCAGCTTCGCCTTCTCGACGGTGGAGCCCAACGTCGCGCGAGTGACCGTCCCCGACGAACGCCTCGACCGCATCGTGGAAATAGTAAAACCCAAAAAGACAGTTTACACCCAGATGGAATTCGTCGATATCCCCGGCCTGTCCGAAGGCGCGAGCAGGGGCGAGGGAATGGGCAACCGTTTTTTAAGCCACGTCCGCTCGGTGGACGCGATTGTGTACGTCGTGCGGTGTTTCGAATCGAAAGAGATGGCCGCCGCCGATACGCTCGACCCCTTGCGCGACATCGGCATAGTGGAAAGCGAATTGATGCTTGCCGACCTCGAAAGCGTGGAAAAGAAAATGCAGACGATAAAAAAATCCGCAAAAAAGGCGAAGATGGAAAAAGGGAAACCGGAAGACGCGCTCGTTTTTATGGAAAGGCTCGAAAAGATAGCCGACGGCCTGCAACGCGAAATCCCGGCGTCGCAAACGGGCGGGTGGGACATCGTGAAGGAACTTCCGCTCCTTACGACAAAGCCAGTGATGGTCGTCGCCAACCTCGGCGACCCGTCGCAGGAAAACGGGCCGATGGTCAAGGCTATCCGCGATTACGCCCAAAAACACGGGGCGGCGTGTGTTGCCGTGTGCGGGCAGTTGGAAGCGGAGATTTCTGAGCTGGAGCCGGAAGAGCGCCAGACGTTCATGGAAGAGATGGGGTTGAAGCAGTCCGGCCTGCATACGCTTATTCAGGAAGGCTACAAACTTTTGGGGCTGGTAACGTTTTTGACGGCGGGGCCCAAGGAGGCGCGCGCGTGGACGATCCGCAAGGGGATGAGCGCGCCAGAGGCCGCCGGTAAGATACACACCGATTTCGTAAAAGGTTTTATCAGAGCCGAAGTAATCACGTTCGACGACTACATGGAATGCGGCGGAGAAAACGGCGCAAAAGACAAGGGCAAAATGCGCCTTGAAGGCAAGGAATATATCGTAAAAGACGGCGACGTAATTTTATTCAGGGTGGCGACGTAACGCCTCCTCAGGCGGTGGGGAGTTCGATGGCCATCACGGTGCCGTGGGGCTCGTTATTTTTTACGCTTATGCGCCCTTCGTGGTCGGCTACTATCCGGTTGACTATGGCAAGGCCCAGGCCGGCGCCCTTTTTCTTTGTCGAGAAATACGGCAGGAAGACCTTGTCGAAATCTTTGGCGTTAATGCCCGGGCCGTCGTCGATAATATCTATGTGGATGCGTTTTTGCTCCGTTTCGCGGAACGTGCGTATCTCAATAGCGCCGCGTGTGTCCACGGCGTCTATGGCGTTTTCGATGAGGTTGCGGAAGGCGCGGTACATCTGCTCGCTGTCGAGCATCGCATCGCCTATGGAGGGGTCGAAAGACGTCTTAAAGGTTATGGCCGGATGGAGGTCTTTGTACAGCTGGACGACGTCGTTGATAATATTGTGCAACGATACCATTTTCGGGTGAGCTTCCGGAAGCTGGGCGAAGCGCGAGAATTCGTCCACCAGTCCCTTTAGCACGTCGACCTCGTGGATGATGACATTTGTCGATTTTTCAAAAATCTTTTCGAACGATTCCGGATCCTGCTTGAATTTCTTTACCAGCCGCTCGGCGTTGAGCCTGATGGGCGTAAGCGGATTTTTTATTTCGTGGGCGATGTGCTGCGCAACTTCGCGCCATGCGGACGTCTTTTGCGCGGAAATGATGTCCGTAAGGTCGTCGAAGACCACGGCGACGCCCATGAAGTGCCCGCGCGGGTCTTTAAGGGATGAGGTGTGTATCAAAAGGGTTCGCCGCTGTCCGTCTATTGTGAACTGAAGTTCTTTTTCGATTGAGTCCTTTTCGCTCTTTCCCATCTCGCGCAGTGTTTTGCGGATGTAGTCCAGATGCTCCGCCTCGAAGGCTTCCTCGTAGTACTTTCCGAACGGTTCGGCGTCTTTCAGCTTAAGTATCGAAATTGCGGCCTGGTTGCACGTGGTAATTCGGCCTCGGTGGTCTATCGATATGACGCCCGTCGTAATCTTTGCGAGGATCGTTTCGATGTATTTGCGGCGGCGGTCGAGTTCCAGGTTGGTTTCCTGCAGTTCCTTGTGGCCCGATTGGAGTTTTTCGCGCGAGCTTTCAAGTTCGCCGGTCATGCGGTTAAAGGAGCGCATCAGGTATCCTATTTCGTCGCTGGATTTTTCCGCCACCCTTACCGAAAGGTCTCCCTCGGCGACCTTTTCCGTTGCCTCCAGCAGGCTGTAAATGGGAACGGTTATATCGCGGGCAAGGTAAAAACCGTACCATATGGCCGCGAAAAGGATCACCAGCGTAATCAGCAAAAGGGTTACTTCATAAACCGCCTTTATCGGAAATTTCTGGAGTTTAAGCTGTTTGTACGAATCGAATGTCTTTGTTATGGAGGTTATTTTTTCAACAAGGATCCGGTCTATGGGATTTGCCAGAACCACCGCGCCTTTAAGGTTTCCCATGTCGTCAATGATCGGCGCCATCGATACAACCAGCGTGTCATTTTCAAATTTGCTCGTTTCCGTAATTATTTCTCCGGTGAGCAGTCTTTTCTTGAACTCGGAACCGATATTTGCCAATATGTTTTTTATCGAATTGTTTTTGCTTACTTGCTCTACCACGTTAAACCGGGAACCGAAAACGGCCATAGCTCCAACCTCGTATTCGTAGTATTTACTTAATACGATTTCGGTAAGTTCCGCGTCGTCCCGGCGCAGGGCGGTTTCTCTTTCTCCCAGCAGTTTAGCCAGCTTAAATGCCTTTTCGCCGACGTTTTTTTCAGCTCTTTGGTAAAACATATCGGCAATCTCCAGCGAATCCCTCAGCGATTTTTCCACGGGCGCGCTTACCCAGTTGTCTATGCTGTTTGTCAGCAACCCGCTTGCGACTATGAAGAGCAACGTTGACGGTATGAGCGTAAAGGCGAGGAATGAAAGTATTAGCTTTGTTTGGAACCCGGCGCCGAATGCCTTGCTTTGCCTTTCGAAGTAGAGCTTTACAAGGTTCCTGCCTGCAAGTATCGCCATTAGGAGGAGGAGGAGGATGTTAATGTTTAGCAAGAAAAGGACAAGAATATTGTCTGCCAACGGTATCTGCCCGCTTGTTCCCTTGAAAAGTATCTGGGAGGTAGTGTAAATGGTAAAAACGGCCAGAAAGATATAAAAGACCAGCCTTTTGACTCGCCTTTTGGATGAAACGCCGGTTGTTGAGGCTGGCGTTTTGCCTGCCACACCGCCTTCTTTGGGGCTTGCTTCAAAGAAAGACCGAAAGGCTTTAAAAAGCCGGGTCATTTAATTTTTCTGTCCCACCATCTTTTGAATAGGCATGTCGGCTCTTTCTATAATGAACGGAGACGAGGTTTCCCATGCCGTGTCGAAATCCAAAAACGAAACGAAAAAGAATATATAGTTGAAGGGCGGTTTAAGCTTTATCGTGTCCATCTCCGCCTTTACTTCCACGTAGTATTTCTTGTTTAACGGATAGTCGGCTTTTCTGCCTATCGGTATGTCCACCAGCGAACTCACCCACTTTTCCAAGGTGAGGATGTCTTTTATTATAAGGTACCGTCTCCAATTTTCGTTTTCGCCCTCGGAAATCCAGGATGTAAGTTTTGCAATGTTGCTTTCCTTGATCATACGAAAAACCTTTTCAAAATCTTCGGGTTTGGGCGGCTCATCGGCGATCATTTCCATGGCTTTGAACTCTTTTGTGAAAGAGTCGTACTTGACGATCTTGTGTACCTTTATCTCCTTTTCCGAGGCGTCCCATAAAAGCGACCTGTTGCGATTAAGGTTGACCAGGTAAGTAAAGGTAACCGGCATTCCGGAGGTGAATGCCTCCCTTATCTCATCGGTAAAAGCGCCTTTAAGTTTCACGGAAACAAGGAGTCGGGAATACTTCTCTTTTATCTGAATATTTACGATGTTGGCCTGTGCGGCAAACAGCGCCTCGCCTGTGCAAGCCAGCATAACGAGAGCCGCTACGAGCATGCGCATGACTTAGACCCCTATTCCCCTCTTTGAATAAATTAACACCACAGTACTTTACCGCCCTTTTGCCATTTAATCAAGTATTTATGAAAATTGATATCGACTGCGTCAAGGACTCACGTGGCTGATATAATGAATTCTCGCTGCGGATTTATTTCCGGGAATGACTTTAAAGATAGCGGTTCAGGCTCTCACCGATTTGCTCTATCATTTTGCCGAAGCCTGAGCTTGACCCAAATGTCTGACTTATAAGATTTTGCGGCGCCAGCCCTCCGGATGTATTCTTTAGATCGCTAAACATAGACATGAAATCGGACTTTGTTTCAGCGTCAAGTTTTGAGAAACGGTTAGTAATAAAATCGTTCACCGGAGTCCCGACGAGGTTATACAGAAATTCATTTTTCCGGTCCCCGCGCCCGCCTGAAATCGTATCGATAAGGGATGAGCGGAAATCGGTTATCGCCTTTTGGGCCAGTTCCAGCGCATTTTTCTTGCCGGCGTCAGTTGAAATGTCCACTTTGTCCAAACGGTTTTCAATTTCATTTTTCTTTAACGAGCCGGTATTTTTTGTTTGCCGACTTTTTATTAATGAGCCTGTTAGCCGGTTTATTTTTCCTACGTCCATAGTCGCTCTCCTTATATTCTTATCGGCATAGTTACATTTTACCTTAAGTAAATCAGCTTTCGATATTTTAGTTTTTATAAGACATCGCGGTACAAAACCTGTTAAACTCATAAAAAATCAGCGCTATTTAAAGAGGAGGCCGATTGCAGGTTCTAGCCATGATACTAGCCGGCGGGCAGGGTGAAAGACTTTGGCCGCTTACGAAAGATCGCGCAAAACCGGCCGTCCCGTTCGGCGGCAGATACAGGATTATAGACTTCGTGCTCAGCAACTTCCTTAATTCGAGAATACTGAACATAAAAATACTGACGCAGTTCAAGTCGGATTCCCTGAACCGCCATCTTGCCAGGGGATGGCAGATTGCGCCGCAACACGGCTTTTACATCGATCCGGTTCCGGCGCAGATGCGCACCGGCAGGAAGTGGTACATGGGCACCGCGGACGCTATCTACCAGAACCTTAACCTCGTATACGACGAAAACCCGGAATTCGTATGCGTGTTCGGCGGGGATCACATTTACCGCATGGATATTCGCCAGATGCTTTACTACCACATTGAAAAGGACGCCGAACTGACAATAGCGGCCATACCGAAACCGCTCGATATCGCGCGTTCGTATGGCGTAATAGAAATAGACGAGAACTGGCGGATAACAGGCTTTCAGGAAAAACCCGAAAACCCTACCCCTATCCCCGGAAAGCCCGATTTGGCCCTTGTTTCGATGGGGAACTACATTTTCAAGCGCGAATCCCTGATCGACTGGGTTAAGGAAGACGCCGACATGGAAACTGATCACGATTTCGGGAAAAACATAATAACCGGCAAATATAGAACCGGCCACGTTTA
>JAZFVB010000159.1:0-7040 GCA_036447515.1 Nitrospinota bacterium | reverse complement strand
ATTTATTCGGATGGTTTACATACCCCCGAAGAGTTGATGCAAATGGCGGTCGAAAATGGCCTCAAGGCTTTTTCGATCACGGATCACGACAGCATTGAGGCCTTGGGTCAAGTCCAACCCAATGAAAACATTACATTTATCCCCGGGGTGGAGATTACGTCTACCGTCAATAACAGGGAAGTCCATATTTTGGGTTATTACATCAGGCCGGAAGACCCCAAACTGGTTGAAACGCTGGCCGCAATTGCCCAAAAAAGGAAAGTGCGCCTCCTTAGCATGGTTGAAAAACTTAACAAGGCTTTCGGTATAGGAATGGACATCGGGGAGCTGATCGAATCGTTTGGGCAAAAAGCCTACAATCGCATGAACCTGGCCCGCCTAATGGTGGAAAGGGGAATCTCACCGTCGATTAAGGGATGTTTTGCGAAATATCTTGGCGACGAGAACGAAGTTTACGAGGCAGTTAACTATTTTGCTCCCGAGGAAGCCGTAAAGGTAATTCACGAAAGCGGCGGACTGGCTTTTATTGCTCATCCTTACCTGATAAACGAACCAAGGATAATTCCCGAACTTGTTGAACAGGGTATTGACGGCATTGAGGTCTTTCACCCGTCCCACAGGCCCGATGAAATCCGAATAGGCCTGGAATGGGCCGCGCGTTTTAATCTGGGCGTCTCGGGCGGCAGCGACTTTCACGGGAACGACAACTCAAAAAGGAAATTACTTGCCGCGGGCCTGACGGGGGAGAGGCTGGTTGATTTTCTATCGCTAAATCCCAACAGGGATTTTGTTATTGCTTAAGGAAGGGAGATTATGAGGTTAAAAAAGGAACTGGTTCACTACCTTTCCAATAAGATTGTGGAAAATCTGGTGGAAACAAAGTCCATAGAATTTGAATGCACCCATGACGACATAGTCGAACTTGTCGAAATGGCCATCACCGGCGATCTTATGGTTGAGGATTCTCTCAACGAAGAGGTCAAGGAAATACTTGAACAGCAGGAAGAGAAGATTGATGAGGATAATATTAACTACCGTAAGATGTTCCAGATGGTGAAAATGAAACTTGTCAGGGAGAGGGGACTGATACTGTGAGGCTATCTAGGGAAAAGATAAACCAACTCTCGCAAGTAATATTGAAGGCCATCCTGAGCGACGACCGGGTGGAATATTTTATTGAAGATAACGACCTCCGCCTGGAGGTTGTAAAGGCTCTTACCGACGAGCTGAAAAAAGAGGACGACATAGACGTCGCGGTGCGCAAGACAATAAGCTCCTACGGACGCGACATACGCGAAGGCACCGACGAATGGGACCTCGTGTACCAGCGCCACTATCAGGAGGAAATGAAAAAAAGGCGGGGGATTTCGATTTAATTACAGCCTGTAAAATGGCCTTATCAGTCAATCCTCATCTTGATATTACTTTTTGGAAAGTAACTTGGCATAAGAGCGGCCTTAATTCTTTCTATGCCGGCAGGCTCACGAAGCTCATCTTTTCGAGGTAAGTCCTCAACTGTCCCGCGTTGCGGAATTTCTTTCTGATGAGCGATTTCTTAAGGCCGCAGACGATTTCCTTTACCTCTTTCGGTTGTTTGGCGTATCTTTTAGCGCCGCCGATAACGTCGTAGAAAAGCCTTATAAGGTCGTAAACGTCGGTGAGCATGTTTGCCGTGGTTGCAACCTTCAGGTGGAAGAGGTCGATGAGCTTCAGGTCGAAGCTCAGGCCGACGCGCGTAACGATGATGTTTTCCGTATGAAGGTCGCCGTGGTATTCCTTCTGGTCGTGTATGCACTCCATTCCCTTTGCCAAGGCGTAGAGCAGGTGCAGGCCCTGAAATGGATTGAGCCGTTTTCCGCGCTGATTGTCGAGGAATTCCTGCAAAAGACTTCCCTCCACGAATTCTGAAACCAGGAACGATATCTTCTGGCCGCGGAACGTTATCTGTTCCTGCGTGTTGTAGTGGATCAGTATGCCGCAGCGCCTGAGCTTATGCAGCTTCTTTGCGTAGAACTTGAGCGTTCTGTTATTGGGGTTCCTTTCCGGAAAAAAGAATTTGCCCGCGCGTTCGATGCCCGTTTCGATTTCGAGGAGCTTGTAGACTTCGCCTTCCCATCCGTAACCGAGCTTGGAGATGATCTCGTACTTTCTAACGAGTATCCTGCCAGTCGCGAAGTCGAAAGAATCGATCATGACAGCATCTTGGCAAGCGCCGCGCCCGGGTCGTCTGCCCGCATGAACGCCGCGCCTATCAGGAAGGCGTCCACGCCGATTTTTTCGAGTTCCTCCATCGTTGCGCCGTCCTTTATGCCGCTTTCGCTTACAACGATATTCGCGTTCTTTACCAGCGGAGCCAGTTTCCTTGTGGTGTCGATGTCGACTTTAAGTTTATCGTCGCGGAAGTCCCGGTTGTTTATGCCTACGCTAACACCGGAAGACGGCACGAACTTCAGCTCGTCCTCGGTGTGAATTTCGAGAAGAATTTCCACTTCCGCTTCCCTTGCGTTAGCCATCATATCCTCGATTTGCGATGCTGATTCGAAGTTGATCGCCATCAGCAATACGGCGTCCGCGCCGTGCGTCCTTGCCTCGTATATCTGGTATGGATCGATGATGAAATCCTTGCGCAGGACCGGCAGCGAGGTGGCTTCGCGCGCGTGTGTAACGCAGAAAACTGAACCGCCGAAGTAAACCGTATCGGTAAGGACGCTAAGCGCCGCCGCGCCGCCCCTTTCGTACTCGCGGGCTATCGATTCCGGCTCGAAGTGTACGCGGCAGAAACCTGTGCCGGGCGATATCCTTTTTATCTCCGCTATAACCTTGTGCTTTGCCTTCGATTCAAGGATCGTCTTTGCGAACGGGCGGGGAGCGGGCGAGTCCAGCGCCATTTTTACAATATCCTGTAAGGGCGTCAGTCTCTTGTTGAATGCCAGTTCGGCCTTTTTGTTCGCAATAATCTTTTTAATGAGCGGGGTCATATTTATATTCCCAGTTTCGGCCATTTTTCATCTACCAGCCTTGCGGTCTTTTCGTCCATTACGATCTCGTCCGGCCATTCACGCGGGTGCCCTTCGGACGGCGTCTTTTTGGTGGCATCCACTATCAGCTTCCCGGCGAGCATGATTACGTCTCTTGCCGGATCGGTGTTGTTAAAAACCTTCCACGTAACGGTGGAGAGGTCTTGCGGGTCTATGTCGCCGTCCACAACTACAATTATATTCGCCATTCCGCCTACCGCGCCACTTAGAAGATTGCCCGCCTCTTCTACCATATGTTTTGGCGCGTGGCCGGGCGTTTCTTTATTCATGGCGCATACGATTACACGGTTTCTGGTTCCCGTTTCCGGGATGTGAAAAGCGGCGACGTTATGCTTTTTCGTTTCTTTTTTGATGACCTCATAATCCGGCTCCGATAGTTCCGAAAACTGGCGCGCCGGTTCGCCCACAAGCCTTGAAGTTGCGTCCAGTCCCAGTTTCGAGCCCCGCAACGGCAGGGGCGAGGAGTGGTCAAGGACGTCGAGTACGCCCTCGCCGTGGAAAAGGTCATGGGCCGCGTCGAAGTTATTTAAAAATGTTCTAAAAACCTCGCGGTAATCGTGCACGTCTACGGCCTCGTCAACCGCCAGTATGATCTTGGAGAAACTCATCTGCCCCGTGCCCCAAAGGGCGTTCATCAGCCTTTGCGCGGCGGCGGGGTAGCGTTTTTCGATTGATACGATTACGCAGTTGTGAAAGACGCCTTCCCACGGCAGGTCGTAATCCGCAACTTCGGGCGTTACGGTTTGCAGCATCGGCAAAAATATCCGGCTGGTTGCGCGGCCCATGTAGCAGTCCTCCATCGGCGGCTTGCCGACTATTGTCGTCGAGTAAATCGGATCGCGCCTGTGCGTTATCGCCGTAACGTGAAAGACGGGATATTTATCCGCAAGCGAGTAATATCCGGTGTGGTCGCCGAAAGGCCCTTCCAGCCTAAATTCTTCGGAAGGGTCGACGTATCCCTCAAGTATTATTTCCGCTTCCGCCGGGACGTAAAGGTCGTTCGTTTTGCATTTAACGAGCCGGACGCCTTTTTTGCGTATCAGCCCTGCCAGTAAAAGCTCGTCGATATCTTTGGGCAGCGGCGCGGTGGCGGCGTACGTTACCGCCGGGTCGGTCCCAATCGCCACGGCCACCGGCATTTTCATATTAGCTTTTTTGTACTGGTGGAAATGGTACGCGCCGTCCTTGTGGATGTGCCAGTGCATGCCGGTGGTGTTTTTATCGAAGACCTGCATGCGGTACATGCCGACGTTGCGGCGGCCTTCGGGAGATTCCGTAAAGACGACGGGAAGGGTGATAAAACGCCCCGCGTCCAGCGGCCAGCATTTGAGGACGGGGAATTTGAAAAGGTCGATCTCTTTGCCTGTAACGACGACCTCCTGGCACGGCGCTTTTGCCGAACTCTTTTTCGGCGGGAACTTCGCCGCTTCGAAAAGCAAGGCGAGCATTTTTATCTTTTGCGCGAAAGAGTCGGGAGCTTTAGTATTTAAGAGCGTTCTTATCTGGCCGGCGATTTCCTCAACGTCGTTTACGCCGAGGGCCATCGCCATGCGCCGTTCGCCGCCGAAGGCGTTAATCAAGACGGGAAACGAACTGCCTTCGACATTTTCAAAAAACAGCGCCTTGCCGCCGCCGGTCGATTTGCTTACGCGGTCGGCTATTTCGGTTATCTCAAGGACGGGGCTTACCTTTTGCGCGATGCGGATAAGTTCGCCTTCAACTTCGAGGCGATTTACGAATTCACGAAGGTTTTCGTGGCAAACGCGGCGTACCGTCATTTGCTTTTTATTAACGGCGCACCCGTCATCTCGGCGGGCTGTTCTATGCCCATAAGCGAAAAGATTGTCGGCGCGATGTCGCAAAGGGCGCCGCCTCTGTCACCAAGTGTAAAAGGGCCGCTTCCTTTATAGACGTAGAATGGTACGGGGTTGGTGGTGTGAGACGTTATCGGCTGGCCGCTTTTGTTTTTCATTTCTTCTATGTTGCCGTGGTCGGCGGTGATTATCATTGTGCTTCCGGCCTTTTTAACCGCTTCCATTATGCGGGCGACGTTCGTATCGATCGTTTCCACGGCCTTTAACGCCGCTTCGTAAATCCCGGTGTGGCCGACCATGTCCCCGTTTGCAAGGTTAACGACTACCAGCGGGAATTTTTTGGATTCTACCGCGCCGACGACTCCGTCCGTTACTTCGAATGCGCTCATTTCCGGTTGCAGGTCGTAGGTGGCCACTTTAGGGCTTGGTATGAGGTTTCGTTCCTCCAGCGGGTAGGTTTTTTCTATCCCGCCGTTGAAGAAGAAGGTAACGTGCGCGTACTTTTCGGTTTCCGCCGTGCGGAACTGCGCCAAGCCGAGACCCGACAATAGTTCGCCGATGCCGTTTCGCGGGGGGTTGTTGTCGAAAGCGACGGGGAAGGGGAAGGTCTCGTCATATTCGGTCAAGGTAACGACATCGATTTTCGGCAATTTACCCCGGTCGAATCCATCGAACGTATCGTCCGTAAGCGCGTGCAGTATCTGGCGCATGCGGTCGGCGCGGAAGTTGAACGCCTGCAAAACGCCGCCATCGCCAAGGGTTGCGGTCGGTTGGCCGTTGCTGGTTATTACCGTCGGTTCCACGAACTCGTCGGTTACGTTATTATCGTAGGAACTTTTCATCGCGCTTACGGGATCGCTTGCAGTCCGTATTCCCTTGCCGTGCACGAGGGCGTTGAATCCCTTTTCCACGCGGTCCCATCGTTTGTCGCGGTCCATCGTGTAATAGCGGCCGGAGACCGTGGCGATTTTGCCCACGCCGATTTTTTTGACGATGCCTTCAAGCCGTCTTACGTATTCGATGCCGCTGTCGGGCGGCGTGTCGCGCCCGTCCGTCAGCGCGTGGATGAATACGTTTTTCAGCCCCACGCGCCCGGCCTTTTCCAGAAATGCCTCGATGTGGTTTATGTGGCTGTGAACCCCGCCGTCCGATAGCAAGCCCAGCAGGTGGTAATTTGCGCCGCGCTCAAGTGCGGTTTTCATTCCGGCGTCTATCACGGCGTTGGTGAAAAACGATCCGTCCCTTATGGCGGTATCGATGCGCGGCAAATCCTGCAATACCACGCGCCCCGCGCCGATGTTCAGGTGGCCCACTTCGCTGTTGCCCATCTGGCCTTCGGGAAGGCCCACGTGCCCGGCGGAGGCGTTTATTAAAACTGGCGGGAAATTGGCGTTAAGGTAATCGATGGTCGGGGTTAGGCCGTTTATGACGGGGTTAAAGTAATCGCTTTCGTTCGCGCCCCACCCGTCGAGAATGCATAAAACGACTCGCGGGATTTTATCGGTATTCATAGATAAATTTTACTTTGTAAAGGCCGCGCTGCATAGGTGATTTTAGTAGCACAGGCAATCATGCCTGTGGAGAGGTAGCACAGGCAATCTTGCCTGTGGCGCCGCGTAGCGGCGAGTGTCGCCACCTTTAAGTGGTGGAAGATGTTTCCGCTTACGCGGAAACCGCAGACAAGATTGTCCGCGCTACTTTGCGCAGGCAGGATTGCCTACGGCACTAAAAAAGAATCAGCTTACCGTGTAAGTTGTGGTAAGAGTGTTGGACTCGTTGCCCTTGCTGTCAATAAGGACGAAGTTCACGGTGTACGTCTTTGCTGTCGAGGTGCTGAGGGAAAGGGTGTAGGAAAGGCTCCCGGAGCTTTTGCCGGATATGCTAAGCGTATCGGTAATCGTTGTGGTGTCGTAAGTTATCTTGATCGACGATATATCCGCATCGGTGTCTTCGTACTTTATCGTAACGGCGATGCCCGCCACGCCGCCGCCTTCCCCTATGCTGTCGTTGTCAGGATTCAACTTTAGATCGTATATATAGGGCGCCGTTCCGCTTCCTACAATGACCGTTCCCGTGTCGGTAACGGAGAAGGTGGTTGAAAGCGCGCTTGATTCATTTCCTTTGCTGTCGAGAAGGGATATTGAGATGGAGAATTCTTTCGATGTGGAGGTGCTAAACTGAATCGTAA
>JAZFVB010000158.1:0-11119 GCA_036447515.1 Nitrospinota bacterium | reverse complement strand
TGATAGCCCCCGCGTAAACGATTATCTGCAGAACGGCGACGAGGTGCGCGTCCAGAAGGGCGTAAAGCCCCGCCAGGCAGAACATGTTGAGTATGAGGAAAAGCGCGCTCATCACCGGCTTGCGCGATACCACCATCGATATGGCGGCAAAGAGCGCAAGGAATCCGAAGATATAGAACATCAGTAATTGCATTTGCCGAACATCCTCTCCCGTATGTAATCCAGCCTTTTTCCCAGCCTGTCTTCCGGAACCAGAAGCTGGTCCTTGCCGTACACCATCATCTTGCGGTCGTAATCCGCCAGGTTTTCATATTGGTCGCTCATTACTATGGCCTCTTCGGGGCACGCTTCCTCGCAAAGGCCGCAGAATATGCACTTCGCTCCGTCAAGCAGATACGAAACGGGGTACTTGGTACCGTCGCCCCTCATGCCGCCGACAATGGAGATGCATTCCGGCGGGCAGGCGGCTTCGCACAGGCCGCAGGCCACGCATTTTTCCCTGCCGTCCTTGCCGATTACCAGCACGGGCCTTCCGCGATACGCGGGCGGTGTAACCACCTTTTCCTCTGGGTAATAAACGGTCATTATCCTCCGCTTCGAGGCATTGCCCGTAAAGTACGCCCAAAAGACGCCGACGAAGTTCCACGCAAAGTGCCGGGCGGTTATCGAAAGGCCCCGGATAATCTCCGGCACGTACAAACTCTCCCAGAAAGTGAGCGTTTCAGTGCGGTTTACCTTAACGTACTTTCCGGCCATCAGTTCACCGCCAGTATCACCACGCCGGTGATAAGAATGTTCAATAGTGAAAGGGGCAGGATTATCTTCCAGCCGAGTTTCATTATCTGGTCGTAGCGGAACCGTGGAAGCGTCCAGCGTATGAGCATCTGGATGTAAATAAGTATGACCACTTTCAGCCAGAACACGCCGACGTGCACAAGCATCGTCGCAACCTGCGCGAAGTTTTCGCCAAGGAAATTGCCCATAAAGGTAACAAGCCCGTCGTGGGTAACGAAAGGGATATGCCACCCGCCGAAAAAGAGCGTTGTAAGGATCCCGCCGATAGTTACAATCTCAAGGAATTCCGCCATCCAGAACATGGCGAACTTAAGGCCGGAGTATTCCGTGAAATATCCGGCAACCAGTTCGGATTCCGCCTCCGGCGCGTCGAACGGCATCCTCTTGTTCTCCGCCAGCGCGCACGTGAAAAAGAGGAAGAATCCGAGCGGTTGCAGGAATATGCCCCAACTGAAGAAGTTTTCCTGCGCCATGGCGATGTCCGTAAGGCGCAAAGAGTCGTACACCATGAATACGCCCACGAGCGAAAGGCCCATCGCCACTTCGTAGCTGAGCATCTGCGAGCCGACCCTGATGGCGCCGAGGAGCGACCAGTTGTTGTTGGACGCCCATCCGCCTATCACCGCTCCGTATGTTCCCAGCGATGCGACGGCGAAGATGAAAAGTATCCCAACGTCGAGATCGGCGATCACCAGATTCGTCTTGTGTCCCCACAGGTTGTACTCGCCGCCGAACGGAATGACGGTAAAGGCGATAAGCGCCGGAACGACCGATATGAACGGCGCGATAAAGTGCAAAAGCTTGTCCGCGCCGCGTGGTACGAAGTCTTCCTTTACCAGGAGCTTTATCGCGTCGGCAAGGATGTGCAAAAGCCCGCCGAAGGTATAACCCATAAAGTCGGCGCGGTTTGCGCCTATTCTGTCCTGCATCAGCGCGGACTGCTTCCTTTCGACGTAGCCGAGGATCGGCGCGAAGAAGCCCATGGTCACCGCGAAGATGAACGCAACCTTGACCAACATCTCCACGAGATCGGGAACGATCCCCCATGTCAGGCCGATAGATTCCATCATTACCTGTCGCACTCCCCGCCGATGAGGTTAATCATGTCGAAAGTCGGTATTATGTCGGCGATCATCGCCCCCTTAATCCTGAAACCCATCGCCTGCGTCAACAGGAACGATGGCGGCCGAACGCGGCACTTGTACGGCTTTCCGCCGCCGTCGCTCACCACGTAGAATCCTACCTCGCCGTTACTGCCTTCGGTGGCCACGTACGCCTCGCCCGCCGGCACCTGAATTCCCTCAATGACGTTCTTAAAATGGAAGATCATCGATTCCATTACAGTGCTCGAATCGTCCTTCGAGGGCTGGCGGACTATCGGGTCGTTAATGTTTATCGGGCCGTCCGGAATATCTTTTACCGCCTGTTCGATTATCCTAATGCTTTGCCTTATCTCTTCGAGCCGCACGAGGTAGATATCGAAATTGTCTCCCGTGGTGCCTACCGGAATGTCGAAATCGAAGCGGTCGTACCCGATGTACGGGTCGGTTTTCCTTACGTCGAACTCCACCCCGGCGGCGCGCAGGCACGGCCCTGTGTAGCTGTACTGGATTGCGTCTTCCCGGCTTATCGGGGCGACGTCGCGCATCCTGTCGATAAATATGCGGTTTTTGGTGAGGAGCTTGTCGTACTCCACCCAGATTTTTTTATTGGTTTTAAAGACTCCTTCGAGGTGTTCCCTGAAGTTTTCCGGAATGTCGGAGGCAAGGCCGCCTATCCGGACGTAGTTCGACGTAAGCCTTGCGCCGCACACGGATTCTATGAGGTCCCATACAAGTTCCCTTGCCTCCACGAAATAGATGAAGGCCGTCAGCGCGCCGAGTTCGAGCGCCGATGCGCCGAGGTTTGTGTAATGGTCGGCAAGGCGCGCCATCTCGCACATGATTACCCGTATATACGAGCACCTTTCGGGGATTTGATCGGTAACGCCGAAGATCTTTTCGACGGCCAGCGCGTAGGCCACGTTGTTTTGGATGGCGGAGTTGTAGTTCAGCCTGTCGGTGTAGGTAAAGGCTTGCGTCCACTTTCCGTCTTCGCAGTGCTTTTCGAAGGCGCGGTGGAGGTAACCGATTTCCGTTTCGCAGTTGATTATCTTTTCGCCGTCGAGCTTTAAGAGGAACCTCACGGTGCCGTGCGTTGCCGGATGGGACGGGCCCATGTTTAGCATCATCGTTTCCGAGTGAAGGTCCAGCTTATTTTCTTCTTCCATATCCCTTATTCCTAGTTCTCCGGGCCTACGAGGGGTTGCCGCCTCTTTATCGGGTAATCTTTCCTTAACGGGTGCCCCTCAAACTCCTCGTACATCAGTATGCGCTTAAGGTTGGGGTGCCCCCGGAATTTTATTCCGTAAAGGTCCCACACCTCGCGCTCCATCCAGTCCGCCGCTTTCCAAACGGAAACTATGGAGTCTATAACGCAGTCTTCTATATCTACCGGCGCCTTTACCCTCAACCGGCGTTTTTTGTCCAGCGAAAAAAGATGGTAAACGGTCTCGAACCTGTGCGGCCTGTCCAGATGCATGCAGTCCACCGCCGTAAGGTCTATTAGGAAATCGAAATCTGTTTCCGGGTCGTCGCGCAGGAAACGCATCACTTCCAGCAGGTGTTCCTTTTTCACGATCACCGTTTCGTCGCCGTGCTGGGCGTGGGAGTCCACCACCGCGTCGGGAAAGTTTTTCTTTACGATTTCTATAACCATGCGCCCTTTACCATTTCACTCTGGGTTTGAATTCCGCCTCGCCTCGCGGCCATTTGCTCCAGCGTTCCCTTGCCACCGTTTCTTGAAGCCTCATAAGCCCGTCCAGCACCATTTCCGGCCTCGGCGGGCAACCGGGAACGTAGACGTCAACCGGCAGGATCGTATCTATGCCCTGCACGGTGGAGTAATTGTCGTACATGCCGCCGGAGCAAACGCAAGCCCCGAAAGCGAAGACCCATTTCGGCTCGGCCATCTGGTTGTAAATCTTAACGAGTATCGGCGCCTGCTTATGGCTTATAGTGCCGACCACGAATAGCAGGTCGGCCTGCCTCGGCGAAAACCTCGGCAGAGCCGCGCCGAAACGGTCCAGGTCGTACCGGGGGCCGGCCAGGGACATGAACTCCATCCCGCAGCACGCGGTTATGAACGGATAGAGGAAAAAGGAGAACTTCCTCCCCCAACCTATAACCTCGTCAACCTTGGTGAGGATGATGCTGTCGCCCAGGGCCTTTTCCAGTCCCGACTCCTTTTTTTCTACTCCCATTCCAGCGCTCCCTTTTTCCATATGTAAACAAGCCCGATACCGAGGATGAAGATGAATACCATCATCTCTATAAAGCCGAAGATCCCAAGCCGCCTGAAAACCGTCGCCCACGGGAATAAAAAGACGGCCTCGATGTCGAACACGATAAAAAGCATCGCTATGATGTAAAACCGCACCGAAAAGCGGGATTTCGGATCGGCCACGGGCGTTACGCCGCACTCGAACGGCTCCATCTTCTCGTCGAAGCTTTTTTTCGGCCCTATTAACGTAGTGGCTATAAGCATCCCGCCCGCAATGCCCACGGCGGCAATGACCATTACCAGCACCGGCAGATATTGGTTCATCGCCCTTTCCCCAATCCGGAAGGAGTAACGCAGTCAAGCGCCTTTCCGTTAACCGTTATTTTGTTAAGCGTGGCGGATTCCATCTCCTGCGGAATCCTCACCGTACCGGTCGCCACCCCTTCGTCTATGCGCACGGCGGCTTTCCATTTGCCCCTTGCATCGCTGAATTCCACATCGTCGTCCTCCGAGATGCCGAACTTTTTCGCGTCTGCGGGGCCGAATGCCGCATAAGACGCCGGGTCCAATCGCCTGAGCGACGGGCAGTGTTTTATATTAACCCCCAGTGCGAAGAGCGAGCGGTCGGGCAAGGCCATTAGCGCGTCTTCAACGGGTTTTATAATCGGTTCGGGTTCGGCCCACGTGAGCACGGGGGAGCCGCCGGCCAGGCCGCCGTAATCGGCAAATGCGGTAGCTAAGGCGTTGCCATACGGCTGAACGCTCCCGGCGATTTCCCCAAAAACTTCGTCCGAAGAGCCGTAACTGAACTCATTTCCCATATTATTTTCAAGTTCGGTAAATATTTCCCACGGGGAGCGCGAAACGCCGACCCTCTCCACGGCCGGGTTGAGCGATTGCACGCGACCTTCCACATTAGTAAATGTACCAGTTTTTTCTGCCGCCACGCACGCGGGCAATATAACGTCGGCTTCTTCGCAGGTGTCGGTGAAAAAGCTGTCAATCACCACCGTGAAATCCAATTCGCCCATCGCGTCCTTAATAGTCGCCCTTTCCGGATGGCGCGCCAGCACGTCTTCCTCCATAACGACCATCGCCTTTGCCATGCCGCCAAGGAGTATGTCGATGGCGTTCCTGCCCTCGTTGCGTTTTGCGGCGCCGTCCTTTTTATATCCCGGAAGGGCGCCCGACGCCACGCCCATATCGTTAACTCCCTGCGTATTGCAGTATTCGCGCAGTACTACTATCCTGCCGCCGGTAAGTTTTGCCAAGTTGGCGATCTGCACGGTTATAGCCGCGGCCTGCGGGTGGCGCTGCACTTCCTGCCCGATTATGTAAAAAGGTTTAGATTTTTTCTTTATGGCGGCGGCGAGGTCGGCAATGCCGGAACCAAGGTCGGGGCCGATTTCCTTTACAATTCCGCCGCAAGCGTTTTCGAAGTTGTGGCGCCATTCGGCGTCTATTTCTATCGAGTTTACCGACTCTGGCAAGTCCGGCGAATCCGGCGTGGAACCGAGGATTTCCTTTAGCAGGGCAATGACGAATTTGTAAAGTTTCGGATAATCGTAAACAAGCCGCACCTTGGGCGGGGGCAGGAAGAACGCCTTTTTGCTGAAAGCGACCGCGACCTCCGCGCCGTTGTCCATGATGGCTTTCCTTACGTGGTTGCTCATGACGGGGTTTTCGTTGCTTCCGTCAAAGCCGATATAAACGAAGATGTCGCCGTTTGAAAGCTCGTCGAACGACGAAACGCAATTAACGCCGTCGAAGTTTTCAAAGAGGCGGGAGCAGAATTCCGGCGCAAGGATATTTGACATATTGTCGATGTTCGCACTTCCGAGAACCTCGCGGAAGAACTTTTGCATCAGATACGCGTCTTCATTTGTGGAAACTTCCGAACCGATGCCTATTATGGAGCTTCCGCCGTGGTTCATTTTTATTCCTGCAAGCTTGCGCGCTACGAGCGCCAGGGTTGTATCCCAGTCGGTTTTCACGTACCTGCTGCCTTCCTTTACCAGCGGCGTCAATATCCTTTCGGAACTCTGAATAAATTCGTAACCGAACCGCCCCCTCGAACAGAGGTTGCCGTTGTTGTGCCCAATACTTTCATCGGAGGTTACGCGGGCGACCATGCCCTTTTTAACGTCGAGGTTATACGAACAGCCGACTCCGCAATGCGGGCATATCGTTTCGAACTTTTCCACTTCCCACGACCTGCCGGTAAAGATGATCCCGCTGGCAAGCGCGCCGACGGGGCAAACCGCAATGCACTGGCCGCAGAAGTCGCAGTCCAGCGGTTTTCCGGTAACCGTGTTTATGCGCGCGCCGTTTCCGGATCCGTCGATTTTATAGGCGGTGATTCCCTGCACCTCGCGGCAGATGCTTACGCACCGTTCGCACATGATGCACAGGTTTACGTCGTAGCGTATAAGGCCCCAATCGACCACCGGTTCCTTTATGTGGCCGTCGGTTTTCCATTCGTGGCCGGTAATGCCGAAGTCGTATGTGCTGTCTTGCAAGAGGCATTCGCCGCTCCGCTCGCACACGGGGCAATCGAGCGGGTGGTTTACCAAAATGAAGCGGATCATGTCGGCGCGGAACTTGTCCAGCGCCGGGCTTTTTGACGTAACGTTCATGCCGTCGACCGCAGGCGTAACGCACGACATGACGGGCGCGTCCACTCCCTCCACCTCCACGGAGCATACCCGGCACGAGCTCATCGGCTTTAGCTTGGGATGGTAACAAAGGGTCGGGATATGCACGCCGTTATGTCCGGCGGCCTCCAGTATTGTGGCGCCGGTGGGCGCTTCCACGCTTTTGCCGTCCAGCGTAAAGGTTACGGCATTTTTTGTTTTGTTTTTGGTTTTGGCTTTTATTGGCATCAACTTCCATTCTCCACGATACCCGCCATGCCGACGATATAGCAGCGCATACACCTTGCGGCCTCCTCCATCGCGTCTTCCGGCGGATAGCCAAGCTCGACTTCGGTAAACGAGCCGTTCTTAAGCTTGATGTCGCATATCGGCATTTCCTTTCGTTGCCAGCCTTTGACTTCGGGCACGACTTCGTCCGGATCGTATGCGCCTATCTGATTTATGGCTTTATCTACGATCTGCGCGTCCGATATTTGAACCTTTTCGCCCCTTATATACTGGTCGATTCCCTGCGCGGCGCGCCTTGCCTGTCCGCAAGCGGCAACCAGCGTAAGTGGGCCGTCCACCATATCGCCCCCGGCGAATATATCGGGCACGTCCGTCTGGTGGGTATCTTCGTTGACGATGGCCGTTTTCCACTTCGTTTTCTTTACGTCCTGCTCTTCTTCCAGATAGAAGAGGTCGGCGTCCTGGCCGATTGCCGATATTATGCAATCGCACTCTATTACGTGCTCCGAGCCTTCGATGGCGACGGGCCGCCTGCGGCCGCTATCGTCGGGAGGGCCAAGTTCCATCTTCTGGCACTCCAGGCCGACCACCTTTTTCCTTTTTGCAATCACCTGCGTGGGCGCAAGGAGGAAGTTTAACTTCACGCCCTCTTCCTGCGCCTCGTGAATTTCATGCGGGTCGGCGGGCATTTCCTTTATCGTCCTGCGGTAAACGATGTTCACGTCCTTGCAGCCAAGCCTGACAAACGTCCTTACGCAGTCCATGGCGGTGTTCCCGCCGCCGATAACAAGTACCTTTTCGGGAACGTTGTCCATTTTGCCATTATTGAAGACGACGTCTTTCAGGATCGATATGCCGGCGTAAAAGCCCTTGTGGCCGGCGTTTTCGCCCTTAACGCGGGCGCCTTTCGAAAGGTCGGCGCCAGTTGCCAGGAAAAATGCCTTAAAACCGTCGCTACGAAGCGTATCGAAGGTTTCGTCCTTTCCGAAATGGACGCCCGTTCTTAACTCCACGCCGATACCGCGCAGGTAGTCCGCTTCCACCGTAAGTATTTCCTTCGGTATGCGGTACTGCGGAATACCGGTATGCGCCGCGCCGCCGAGCACGCTCAGCTTTTCAAAAACCGTGGGCCGGTAGCCCATAAGGGCAAGGTAGTAAGCGCATGAAAGTCCGGCCGGGCCGCCGCCGATAACGGCAACCTTTTCGGGGCGGGCGTGCCTGTCGGGATTTTCAGGCTTTTTTACGTCGTGACGGTCTTCGTAATCCCACGCGAACCGCTTAAGCTTGCATATCGAAAGGGAGCGTTCGACGTTTTCCCTCCTGCAATTATTCTCGCATGGATGGAAACACGCCCTGCCGAGCGTGCTGGCCATCGGGCTGGCCTGCCTGATTGTCTCAAGCGATCCGGCGAAATCGCCCTGCTTGATTTGTTCAATGTAGAGCGGGACGTCCATTCCCGTCGGACAGGCCGCCGTACACGGCGCGGTCATTTTGTACGGATATGAAATACCGTTCTGGCTTTTCGCATTGCCGGAAACGTATTCGATATAGTCTTGCCTGAAATGCTCAATGGTGTGAAGTATCGGCTCCGGCCCCAGTTGGCCTATGCCGCATTTTGAGGTTTTGGAAATCGTTTCGCAAAGTCCCGACAGCTCGTCGATGTCTTTTTCTGTTCCCCTGCCTGCAACTATACCGGCCAGGAGATCTTCCATGGCCTTGGTTCCCACCCTGCAGGGAAAACACTGCGCGCACGATGATTCCTGAAGGGCCTTGGCGTAATTCCAGGCCATTTGGACGATATCGTACGGTTCGCCGAGAATGACTACGCCGTCCCATCCCATGAAAGACGCCATTCGGCGGCCCTCGCCCAACGATTCGGAAAGGTATACGTTTTCGCACTCGACCCACTGGTCTTGGGGCTTGCCGCGATTGTCAACGACAATACCTTTCCAAGTGCTGAAAAGCGCCTTCATAAAGAAACAACCGTAAACATAAATTCAAAGCCTTTAAAACGCACAAGACGTTCCTTTAGCTACCCCCCCCACAAAATACGGCTCCTATATTTTCAGACCATGAAATCCACACTTCAATTCAAAGAGCAGATTACAAATACGACACCACCCATAATACAGGAGTATCTTAAAAGTCGAATAGAATTTTTTATATGCGATGCAGGGGTGAAAATCAACATAAAAAGGATGCATTTTGTTATCAGCGCATTAAAGCGTTATTGACCCGCTATCGTTCGTAAATTTTGGCGGCTTGCGTAAAGCCGGTTATCTCGGACGCCGTTTGATCCGGAAAAAATTCAGCCGTCAACTTGTTGTCTTCGGTCATCTGGAAAAGCGCCACGCCACGGACGTCGGCGTCGTTATTTCGCGCCGTGATGTTGCCCGCATAAGTTGCACGGTCCCATAATTCCGAGGAGCTTCCGAGATAATAGTCGGATGAAACAAGCTCGTACGTCACGACGCCGCTTGCAACGCTTACATCGGCCGGATCGGGGGCGTTTCCTTTAACGCCGTACTGCACCTCGGTTCCGCCAAAATCCCCGATGGAAACGCGCACCTGGCTGGGGTCTATGTAGTCGTACACTACGCTGAGATGCGTGCGCCAGTAGGCGCTTGCGTTCGTGCCCTCGTAGCCGTTGGTGTTTTCGACGAACCAGTTCCCCACCAGCCTGCCGCTTATGTCGTAATCGATCTTGCCGCCAAGAGGCTCGGCGCTTCTCAGGCTTTTTGCAATAAGCTGGGAACGCAACGGTTCCGGAAAGTAATCGAATGGGTCGACGGTATGTATTTTCCACGCCTCTGCCGTGTAGAGCGACGGCGTAATAAAGCCCGTGAGCGTCACATCCGTATCGTGGACGGAAAAGTCGAAAGACTGGTAACCGACCGTGGCGAACGCCTCCCCCTCGGAGAGACTTATCCGGTTGTACGAATAGGAGTGCCCTCCATCGCCGCCGCCGGTGAACTCCGATGCGGAAACGACCTTATCGGAGAGTCCGCCAAGATGGATGAATATGGTGTAAATTGAGCATGTGTGCTCGATTATGACGCGATAATCGTAATCCTCGAATTTTTCTATAGCGATTATATAGCCCGCCGCAGGGGTATAGACGGCGAACTTTCCGGGTTCGGTGTACCAGTTCTCGTTCGTTACGCCTACCGTCGTCCAATATTGATGATCAACCGGCGTAACGTGCGATCCCGTTACCAGGCCCATAGGCTGAATATACATAAGATCCGATACGTCGAGCGGAGACGCGCCGAAAGTTACCGGACCCGAACCATCGCATTGCTGGTCGAAAAGCCCCGTCTGGCCGCTTCCGTCTGACTGTGTGGAATCGTCAGTGGAAGAACCGTCGCCTCCGTTTGTTGCGGAATCGTCCGTTGAAGAACCGTCGCTTCCGCCCCCGCAAGCCATCAAAGCGGTTGCGAGGAAAAAAATTAGAATGAACTTTTTACTACTATACATTTTCAATCAACTAGTCTCTTCCAACTATATTTTACAATATTCTTTGCATAAACCGAATTGGGGCCGGGTACAAGGTCTTGAATCCTGAATTTTTAACGGTATCGGGAAATAGTACCGCCCTATTCCCTTTTTAGGCGGGCCGCGCCTAGTAGATAGTCATCTCGGTAATCATGACCTTATCGACGCGCCCGTTCTGGATAGATCGGTCAAGGAGCCTTTTGAGTTCCAGCATCATCTCCTTTTTCCTTTTGAGGATGTTGAAATCGTTCAGCTCCTTTCTTTTCAGGAAGAAGAAGATGGCGTCGCGCACTATCACCAGGTTCTGGTCAATCTCCGCTATAGCCTCCTTGTTACTTAGTTGCAGGACAATGCCGATCCTCAGGAACTGTTCGCCCTGGGGGGCGTCGAAGGTGAGCAAGAATGGCTCCATGAGTAAGTTGTCAAGTTTTTTTAGTTCGATTTCGGGTTCCGGTTCCGGTTCGGGTTCCGGTTCCAGTTCCGGTTCCACAACTTCCGCTACCGGTTCCTCCGGTTTCTCGTCGCCCCCCGATACTAGCATCGCGGTAATTCCCGCCATTATGATTACCGTCAAGACAAGACCCGCAATGATGATAATTTTCAGGCGGGGGGTGAGTTTTTTCTTT
>JAZFVB010000157.1:0-10073 GCA_036447515.1 Nitrospinota bacterium | reverse complement strand
ATAGCGCAAGACGAAGCCAGTTGCGTGGTTTTCGGAATGCCCAAGGAAGCCATTAAGCTGGGGGCCGTGGATAAGGTGGTTCCTCTCAGCAAGGTGCCGGAGGCCATCATAGCCCACCTGTAGCCTTTGGGCGGCGGGAATAGCCCGCGCCGCCGCCGGGAATTTATCAAAAAACTTATCGTCGGCCGCCAAAGTAGGCTATACTAAATGGCTAAAATGGGTAAAAAAGGCGTAATCATTTGAGTACCAAGCTGTTGTTCGCAGACGATTCCGTAACAATGCAAAAGGTTATCCAGCTTACGTTGGAGAACGAGGACGTAAGCGTCCTAATTGCCGGTGACGGCGAGGACGCTTTCAGGCTGGCGGAATCGGAAAAACCCAACATAATCATTGCGGATGTGGCCATGCCGGGCATGGACGGCTTCAAGCTTTGCGAAAAAGTTAAACAGACGCCTTCAACCGCCGACATTCCGGTAATCCTGATTTCCGGGGAACTCGAACAGTACGACGATGAACGCGGCAGGGAAGTGGGCGCCGACCACCATATAACCAAACCTTTCAAATCGGAAGAGTTGATAAATGCCATAAAGGAATTTGCCGCCGAATCGACGGCCGTATCCGTCGAAGACCGCGGCGAAGAAAAAGAATTGCAAGGCGTGCAAACGGAGCCGGAACAAGAGTTACCGCGCGAAGAAGAGAGTGGCGATATTATTGCCGAAGCTGTGGCGGATAATGGTCAAGAGCCGCCCATGCTGGAATTAACGGATGCAAGCGCAGCTTCTTCGGAAGACATTTCAGGCCAGCCGGACGAAGAACTGGAGATTGTTGACGACGATCTAAACGACGATATGGACAATGGTCTCGATGATGAAGCTGATGAAGCCGAAGAAACTGCGGAAGTGGAAGAATTGGACCTGGAAGGTTTAGACGAAGTTGCCGAAGCGCCTGAAGAAGAAATCGCTGAAGAAGAAACTGCTGAAGAAACTGATGAAGAAGCCACGGTAGCAGCGCAAGAATCCCCGGCGGAGGAATCGGCGGAAAGCGAAGAGGAGCTGTTCAATGTGGAAAACTTGCCGGAGGTGGCTGAAATTACCGATGCCGGAATTCCCGAAATAGGGGAAACCTCCGAAGAAAGTGAATCGGAGGAAAGTGAATCGATGGAAGAGATACTGAAAGAGGAAATTGAAATGCGGTCGGAGACGGATGAACTTCAAGAAAAGCCCGATGTGGCCGACCAGATACTCACGGACGTATTCAAGGGAACTGATGACGACGAACCGTCGGTCGATCTGGACGGTATCGCGCAAGAGACTGCCCAAGACGCCATGGACGAAGTAGGCGAAGTTTCGGAAACGCCCGAAAAGGCTTCTGTTGACATGGGCGTCGATATCGGCGCCGATATGGGCGAGGCGGTGCGTGAATCCGTTGCAAGCGCCGTTGACGATTTTTTGCGGGAAAAAGCTCCCGCAATACTCAGGGACGTGCTGCGGGAATCGATAGACAGCAGCGTAAAATCCGTACTCGAATCGGAACTGCAAAACGCGATCAAGGAAGAACTCGGGAAAATGATAGGAGAAAGTCTGCGCTCGATCATTCCCGAAATACTTAAAATGACTGAAAAGGTGACAACGCAGATCACTCCAAAAATAGCCGAAGAAATGATTAAAATCGCCATCGAAAAGATAAAAACGGGCGATGATGCATAATTGGACATACACGAACTAAGCAAACGGTACGACCCCAAGGAAGTCAGCCGGCGTTGGTATTCCATGTGGATGGAAAAAGGCTACTTCCGCGCGAAAGACGGCGACAAGCGCCCAAGCTTCTCCATCGTCATACCCCCCCCGAACGTAACGGGCTCGCTTCATCTCGGCCATGCGCTGGACAACACTCTGCAGGACATACTCATCCGCCACAAGCGCATGAGCGGCTTCAACGCCATGTGGATGCCGGGAACCGACCACGCGGGAATAGCCACGCAGAACGTCGTAGAAAGGGAGCTTAAAAAGGAAGGCCTTTCACGCCACGATATCGGCCGCGAAAAGTTCATCGAAAAGGTGTGGGAGTGGAAGGAGAAATACGGCGGAAAGATAGTGGAACAGCTAAAGGAACTGGGCGCATCGTGCGACTGGGACCGACAGCGTTTCACCATGGACGAGGGGCTTTCGCGCGCGGTGCGGGAAGTCTTCGTGCGCCTTTACGAAGAAGGGCTTATATACCGCGCCAACTACATCACCAACTGGTGCCCCAGGTGCCAAACGGCCCTTTCCGACCTCGAGGTGGAATACCACGAAAGGAAATCGCATCTTTATTACATCGATTATCCCCTGGCCGAGGCCGGCAAGGACGCCGGGCTTACCATCGCTACCACCCGCCCGGAAACGATGCTGGGCGATACCGCCGTCGCCGTCAATCCCGAAGACGAACGCTATAAGAACTTCATCGGCAAAAAGGTTCTTCTGCCGCTCGCGGAAAGGGAGATACCGATAATCGCCGATGAGTATGTGGACAAGGACTTCGGCACCGGCGTGCTGAAGATAACGCCCGCGCACGACCCCAACGATTTCGAGATAGGCAAAAGGCACGGTTTGCCGGAAATTACGGTCATAGGTAAAGACGCGCGGATGATTAACGTGCCGGAAAAATATATGGGGCATTCGCGCGAGGACTGCAGGAAGATGGTCGTCGAAGACCTCGAAAAGGCCGGCTTTTTGACTAAAACAGAAAAGTACACCCACGCCGTCGGCGAATGTTACCGCTGTAAAACAACCGTCGAGCCAAACCTCGGCATGCAGTGGTTCGTAAAAACCAAACCCCTTGCCGAAAAGGCGATAGAAGCTGTGAAAAACGGCGACATCGAGTTCGTGCCAAAAAGCTGGGAAAACACCTACTTCGAATGGATGAACAATATCCGCGACTGGTGCATCTCGCGCCAGATATGGTGGGGCCACCGGATACCGGCGTGGTTCTGCGGCGAATGCGGCGGGGTAACCGTCTCGCGCGACGACGTAACGGTGTGCGGCAAGTGTAAAAGCAAAAAGATAAAGCAGGAAACCGACGTGCTGGACACATGGTTTTCTTCCGGCCTGTGGCCCTTTTCGACGCTCGGCTGGCCGGATGATACCGAGGCCCTGAAAACCTTTTATCCAACGTCGGTCCTTGTGACGGGGCTGGACATAATCTTTTTCTGGGTGGCGCGCATGATAATGATGGGCCTCAAGTTTACCGGCAGGCCGCCCTTCGCAAAGGTTTATGTGCACGCCCTCGTGCGCGACGCCGAAGGGAAGAAAATGAGCAAGTCCAAAGGCAACGTCATCGACCCGCTGGAATTAATGATGGAATACGGCGTCGATGCCCTGCGTTTTACCGTATGCTCAATCGAATCGCAGGGACGCGACGCGCGCATGTCCGAAAAACGCATTGAAGGTTATCGCAACTTCGTCAACAAGCTCTGGAACGCCTCCCGGTTCGCCCTTATGAACCTGGGCGATTACGACGGAAAAACCGACCTTAAAAAAATAAAGCTTGGCGTGCAGGACAGGTGGATACTTTCCCGCCTTCAAAAAACTATTTCTGCCGTGGATAAGGCCTTCGGGCAGTTCCGCTTTAATGAAATCGCCAACAGGCTTTACGCCTTCACCTGGCGCGAGCTTTGCGATTGGTATATAGAGCTTGTAAAGCCCCGCGTTACCTCGGAAAACCCGGACGAAAAGGACGCGGCGCGCGCCGTCCTGATCCACCTTCTAGACAACGTCCTTCGCCTTATGCACCCGGTGATGCCGTTCGTAACGGAGGAGATATACCAAAAGCTTCCCGGCTCTGGTGAATCGATAATGATCGCCGAATACCCCAGACCCGACGAAAGCCTGATCGACGACGACGCGGAAGCGGAAATGGAGGCGGTGATGGAAATAGTCGCGTCGATCCGTTCGATACGCGCGCAGCTTGGAATTCCGTACAGCGTTAAATTTAACGCCATCGTAAAGTGCGCGGACGACGGGGGCGCTAAGAAAACCGCCGCGCACGCCGAATCGATACAAACGCTCGGACGGCTGAATGGACTTGAAATTTCTACGGACGCCGCGCGACCTCCCCAATCGGCAACCGGCGTCATGCACCATGCGGAGGTTTACGTGCCGCTGGAAGGGATCATCGACATCGAAAAGGAAAAGGCGCGCCTGGCCAAAGAACTGAAAAAGGTGGAAAAAGACATCGCGTTTTTTGAAAAGAAATTCGCCAACGGCAACTTCGTGAAAAACGCGCCCAAGGAAGTCCTGGAAAAAGACAGAAAAAAATACGGCGAACTGAGCCGCCTCCACACCGGAATAAAAGAATCTATTTCATGGCTTGAATGATCGCCGGTTATGCCGGTATAAGGCGTATTGTTAAATACCTTTTAGCCACCCGTAAACGTATCCGGCCACGTCTTCCCATCCCGGCTCGCCGATGACGTTATGAGCATGGTCTTCAAACTCCTTGTATGTCGAGGCCGCTTTATATTTCTCAGCCACTTTCCTTACCACTTTGGCGGGGGTGATCCGGTCTTTCCCCCCGGAGACGATGAGGAGCGGTATTTTTATTTTGCTTTCGTCCACTGTCGCCGCACGGTTTTTGTCTAATATCCAAAAACCCATCTCAGCCGTTGCGCGGCCCGAGTCGTAAACCATCTTTTTATAATAATCTTTTTGGTCTTCCACAGGCGTGAGATGAAGGACTGAATAAACTGTTTTTTTGAATGAAGGTTTAAAGGGCTTGCGCCAAAACGCCCAGGTTAAAAGACCCTCGGAAAAGCTATAGACCACGGACGGGGCAAGCGCTATTATTCCCGCCGGAGCCGCGGGTGTCAGCAGGACACCCGCCTTGCCAAGGCCGCGGCCCGCCAGAATCTGCGTAAGCAACCCGCCCATCGAATGGCCCATGATAATCGGCGGCTCGCCGAGCTTTTTTATTTCGGCTTCCAGAAAGTCGGCGTAATCGATAAGGCTTGCCGTTCCGACCTTAGGATGTGGCGGGCCGTCGGGGCTTACGTCGTGATATGGCAGGGTGGGCGTTACGCAGCGATAACCCTTCTTTCCGAAAAAATCCTTGTACTTGTCCCAGCACCAGGAGCCGGCCCACATTCCGTGAACCATGAAGATTGTGCCAGTCATAATTCTTGCTCCCCCATCCTATAAAAGAACCTGTCGCTATTATATACGGGTATGTACGGATAATGGGAATTTGCGCGACCTTGCGGCCTTTATCTCTTTCAGGCGTTTACGTTGACGTTCGTGCCTACCTGATTTAGCTCGTTGGCGGTCCTTGTCTTGTCGGTTTGGTCGTTGTTCTGGACCTGCTGGGCTTCCCCTTGTTCTTGTTCCTGGCGGCTGACGTTGTTCGTCACCTTTACGTCGGTACCCGCTCTCGTAACAGTTCCTACTTCCATAGCTTTATATATCCTCTTGTTAATACTATAACCCTTTTCGGCATCGAAGTGAAGCAGGCTTTTATTTTCCGCCGGCAAATCTGGTGTTGAGGTTTGCAAGCTCGGTTCGGGCATTTTTGGCGGCGTCGGTATCCGGGTGTTCTTTTATGATTTCCATGAAAATACCGCGAGATTTCTGGAAGGCCTCTTCGGCAAGGTACGACCTGCCCTTGAATAAAAGTGCCTCCGCCCTGAATCGCGTATCGGGATATTTTTTCAGGAGTTCGTTAACGCGGCCGATGGATGATCCGAACTCGTCAATCCTGTAATAGAACCCGGCCAGCATGAATATCTTTTCAGCCAGCCTGTCTTTTATGTCAACCACCTTTCGCTTAGAAAACGACGCCGCAAAGTGATCGGGATATTTTTTCGAAAAGCTCTGGAATATTTCCAGCGCCTCTTTTGCGGTGGTCTGATCGCGTCCAACTTCCTGTATATCCCAAAAGTAGCTCATCCCCTCGTAGAAAAGGGCGCGCGGCGTTAAGGGATCCAGCGGGTATAACTCCCGGAAGCGGCGGTAGAGCGGCGCTGACAGGTCAAATTCCTTTCCCATAAAATATGTGTCAGCCTCTGCCAGCAATACATGGATGCGGAACGGGCTGTCCGGCTCCTCTTCGATTATCTTTGTGTAAAGATCGCGCGAGCTTTGGTACCTTCCTTTTGTAAACCACATATTAGCCTTGTCGAACGTTTCATTCATCAGTGCCGTTTCGTTCTTTCCCGCACATCCGGCAAAGGCAGTGAGGGTCGCGAAGGCTAAAAGCAAAAATGCCGTTCTTTTCATAACGATCTAAGTTTAACCCGTAATTTGCGCGCCGGCGCCATTATTTTCCGATTTTCAGCGGGATTTTTCGCCTTGTAATCTTCTTCATTGGATGCAACGATAAGCCGATGGAAAAAATCATGATTGTTGACGACGATCCTAATGTGTCGCTTCTTCTCGAAGTGACCCTGAAAAAGGACCATCACTTCGATCTGGTTGTCTGCACCAGCGGCGAAGAGGCGCTTGAAATGATGAAAAGTGAAAAGCCCAATCTGGTGTTGCTGGACATTATGATGCCCGGAATAGACGGTTTTGAGGTATGCAGGCGGATAAAATCGTCTCCGGAAACGAAATTCGTCTCGGTAATTTTTCTTTCATCAAGGCGCGAGGTAACCGAAAAAGTTAAGGGAATGAACATCGGCGCCGACGACTACATTGTAAAACCATTCGACCCGGACGAGTTGCTTAGCCGCATCAAGGCCCAGCTGCGGATACGTAAGCTTGAAAAGGAACTGATTGACAAAAAGAAGCTGGAAACAGTCTTGGCAATGGCCGTTACCCTTAAACATGAAATAAACAACCCGCTGACCGGAATATTGGGGAATTCGGAAATTCTGAAAGACTGGCGAAATTTGAAAGAAGAGGAAGTGGGAGAGTGCATTAATGACATCCATGAACAATCCAAGAGAATAAAAACCCTCGTGGAAAATCTCGCCAAGGCTACCAATATTGTCGAATCGACTTACATCGGCGACATACAAATGATCGACGTCGAAGAATCATCGAAAGCAAAATAGGCATAAAGCTTAATAATACAGCAACTTGCGCTATATGAAATGCCGGTTTTTATATATCGGAAATTTAGCCTTAAAATTACCTGACAAATCTGATAAGGTATTGGTTGTGAACGATTGCCATGCCGCTTAAAAGGCAACTTGGTACACTATTAAGGTCAAATTAGGAGACAGTATTATGAACACTGGCGAAAATAACTTCGGTTATTCCGATACGGTAATGGAGCATTTTACGAATCCGCGCAACGTGCTTAAAATACCGGAAGAGGATTTCGGCGCGGACGGCGTGGGCATGGTCGGAAACCCTACGTGCGGCGACATGATGAAAATATGGATAAAGGTGGATAAGGAAAACGACCGCATTGTCGACCTTAAATGGAAAACCTTCGGCTGCGCCAGCGCAATCGGTTCCACTTCCATGATGTCCGAAATGGTTACGGAAGATGACGGTATGAAGATAGACGACGCCCTTTCCCTCACACCGCAGGCCATTATGGACCGCCTGGGCGGGCTTCCAAGTATCAAGATACACTGCTCGGTTCTCGGCGACAAGGCGCTTCGCAGCGCGATTTACAATTACTTCGAACAAACGAACCAGAAAGACCGGATTGTAGAGCAAAAAGCGACGGTCGTGTGCGAATGCCTCAACGTTACCGATCACGAGATAGAGGAAGAGGTGCTTGAAGGAGCCGATTCATTTGAAAAGCTCCAGGAACGGACGAAGATAAGTACCGGCTGCGGCGAATGCAGGGAAGAGGCGGAAAGTATTTTCGACAAATACAGGGCGAAATACTTTGGCTGACGGCTTTAATGCGGCGCCGACCGTTATAAAGGTCGTCCGTATCGGAAATCCCGTACTGCGAAAGGAGGCGCAACCCCTTTCGCCCGAAGAGATAAAGGACCCCAAAACGGCGGAGTTTATAGAATCGATGGTGGCTACAATGCGTGAATACGGCGGGGCCGGGCTTGCCGCGCCGCAAGTGAACGTATCCAAACAGATTATGATTATTGAAGAGTCGGCGGGAAAGAACCGCGTTGACGGCGTGGAACATGCGCTGACCGTATTGATAAACCCGCAGATCACGTCGTTTTCCGATGAAGCGGCCGAAGGCTGGGAGGGATGTCTTTCCGTGCCCGACCTGTGGGGCAGGGTAAGGCGTTCGGTAGCCGTAACGGTAAAAGCAATAAGCCCCGAGGGAAATGAAACGGAAATAAAAGCCGACGGCTATTTCGCCGTAAAGTTGCAGCACGAAATCGACCATCTTTACGGCAAGCTATTTATAGACAGAATGGAAGATCTTTCCACGCTTTGTTTTACGGAAGAGCAACATAAGTACTGGAACGAATAGTTTTAAATTTCAGGCGGCGCATGATAGCATATTCCAGACGGTATATTTAAAATAAACAAAAAGGGGGAAACCTTGGGGGAACTCACTCTAGGGATCGATATAGGATCGATTAGCGTAAAACTCGTCCTTTTGGACGGGAAAGGCAATGTAGTTTCGCACAAGTACCGCAGGATGTACGGCAGACCGCTGCCCGTACTTTCGGAAATGCTTAAGGCGCTTGCACGCGAATTCCCTAACGACCGCATAGCGCTGTGCGGAACTACCGGAACCGGCGGAGAATTGGCGGCGGGACTGGTCGGCGGCGAATTCTTCAACGAGGTCATTGCCAATTCGAAGGCCGTTGCGCGCCTGTGTCCGCACGTCAAAACCGTCATCGAAATGGGCGGACAAGACTCGAAGCTCCTTATAATGAAGGTTTCGGAAAAGACTGGCCAGCCATTCCTTGAAGATTTCTCGATGAATACCGTGTGCGCCGCGGGTACGGGATCTTTCCTCGACCAGCAGGCAAGCCGCATGGGCTATTCGATAGAAAGTGAATTCGGCCAGATGGCCCTTAAGTCCAAAAACCCGCCCCGCATAGCCGGGCGGTGTTCTGTCTTTGCCAAGTCCGACATGATCCATCTCCAGCAGATAGGAACGCCCGATTACGACATACTTGCCGGCCTTTGCCATGCGGTGGCCCGGAGCTTCAAGGCCAACGTCGGGCAGGGAAAGAAGTTTGAAAAGCCGGTGGCATTCATAGGCGGCGTGGCGTCCAACATAGGCGTTGTAAAGGCTTTCCAGCAAGAACTGGAGCTTGAAGAAGGGGAACTTATAATTCCCGATCTTCATCAATCGGCAGGGGCGCTGGGCGCGGCGCTGGGCGCCAGTGAATCCGGCGCCAGCCGGGAGTATGTCGGCTGGGGGCCCATCGAAGACTACACAAACGCCAAAAAGACAATTTCAGGCGGGCTCTCGGCGCTTGACAGGAACGACAACGGCCAGAAAAATGACGTTTCCATAAACAATATAAAAAAAGGCTCCCATGTCTACATTGGGGTGGACATCGGTTCGCTTTCCACCAACGTGGTGGCAATTGACGAGGAAATGCGCGTCGTGGCCCGCAGGTACCTGCGAACTTCAGGAAGACCGATAAAGGCCGTTACCCGCGGCCTTAAGGAAATCGGCAAGGAAATAGGCGGCAGGGTTTTAGTCAAAGGCGTAGGAACTACCGGTTCCGGAAGGTACATGACCGGCGACTTCTTGGGCGCCGACGTGGTGCGCAACGAGATAACCGCCCAGGCCACGGCCGCGGTCCACTTCATACCGGACGTCGATACCATTTTTGAGATAGGCGGGCAGGACTCGAAATACATTTCCGTGAGGGACGGCGCCGTGGTTGATTTCGAGATGAACAAGGTCTGTGCCGCGGGCACGGGCTCCTTTATCGAGGAACAGGCCGAAAGGCTGAATCTGAATATCGAAGAAGACTTCGCCGAAGAGGCTTTCGAATCCGAGAGGCCCGGCAGGTTCGGCGAAAGGTGCACCGTGTTCATTGAATCCGACCTCATATCCCACCAGCAGAAAGGCGCGCCCACAAAAGACCTTGCCGCCGGGCTGGCATACTCCATCGTGCGCAACTACCTTAGCGTGGTGGGCGACAGGAAAATAGGCGACAAAGTGCTTTTCCAGGGAGGCGTTGCATGGAACAAGGCGGTGGTGGC
>JAZFVB010000156.1:0-3531 GCA_036447515.1 Nitrospinota bacterium | reverse complement strand
TCGGGGAAGATCGCGCTTGTCGCGGAGCTCTTCCGGAGGAATCCATACGGTTGGAAGAGTGCCGTTGCGTTGCAGGCGGTTTAATCCGCGCACGTCAAGCTTGTCGGTTTTGTTGACGCAACCGATCATCATCTTGGCCTTATGTGGCAGTTTACTGCCACATCAGGAGGCGCGCTTTCATATAATCACCTTTAGGTGGTCGAAGGGCGACGTGAGAGTTTTCCTTAGTAGCCTGCCGCATTTCCCCTCGTGCCTCAGGATAAACTTCAGGCGCATGTTGACATGGGAGGAGACGTTGCATCGCAACGCCTCTACAAAACCCCTCCTGCAAAGCCTCCACTTGCGGGGTTATCCGCTCTGCGTTCTACAACATGTAAGATATTGAAAAATAAAGTGGCTGACGAGAGTTGCTTGTACTGGCAAATAATTAAGGCGGGGAACCATACCTCTTATATTAGGAGCTTCTCGGGGCTCCTTTTTTATCACTTCTATGTTGATCCCCGCCTGTTGGTTAATGAATACCACTATCCGGCAAAATGTTAAAGACTATCCCAGGTTCAATGAGGAAGTGCACCACCAAGAAGGAGGTTATTCTTGGTGGTTATGGGAAACAATTACAGTCAGTTGGATATTGAGGACAGGAGGAAATGTCTGGGTTATCACACTCCAGCCGAGGTCTTTGCTAAACTATGTGGTGCACTTGCTGGTTGAATGTGTGTATTAAATAAAATGGCGGAGTAGTATAATTTAAGAATATATCTTTTTTCCATTTGTACCCATCGGGCGACAAACGTAGAATTTTAAAATTTTCATTGATTGTCGTGCTTCCCCTCGACTTTGCTCGGGATAAACTTCAAGCTCAGCATGAAATAAGACGTTGCATCGTGGTCTGCCGCCCGCCTGCGCGGACGAAGCGCTTCGGCGCGGCGGACCGAAGGCTCCAGCCGCAGGTGCAAACGTCTCTACCTACGGCTGTGTGTTTTCCTGCGGCGGTTCTTCGGGCGGTTCGGGATCGGGCTCACCGTAGAAGCGAAGGGGCGGCGCCTGGTCGATGAGGTGGTGTTTTGCGGCAAGGTTCAGGAAATGCAAAAAGCCTTCGGCGTCGTCCTCGTCGAAATCGTACCGTATGCAGTCCGTAAGATACCGCCGCAATTCGTCCATCGGAATCCCTTGAACCGCGGCGGCCTTCGCGCAGATGTCGTCCAATTTATCCATGCCCGCTTCCTTTGCCTTAATCAAAAATTCCACGGCTTCATCGGCGTTCGCGCCTGCGCCTAGATGGTCGCGCACGCACAGGAGCGCGAATACAAACGACTTTCCGGTAAACGAATGCCACATCGTTGAAACGTCGTAAAGGTTGTATTCGTCCGGGTCGAGTTTTAACGCCTCGTCGCCTATCAAAAGCGCGGCGTCGGCGTTTTTCGGGACTTCGGCAATGCGCTTGCGCTGTACGAAGCGCACGTTTTTGCCGTAATACTCAAGGAGCATGATCTTTAAGAGCGCAACGGAAGTGCGGCTGCGCGCATCGGCGGCGATGCTTTCTATTTCCAATATCTTCTTTTTCGAGAATAGGATTACGGTTTTCACCTTGCCGAACGAGGCGATGGAAAAACCTTTCACTATTTTCAGGTTCGGTATCCTGGCGTATTCGATTGACGGTATCAGCGCCATGTCGAGTTCGCCGGATTTAAGTTTTTCCGCGAGTTCCGAGGGCGACGCGAGATGCAGTTCGAACGGCGGGGTCATCAGCCCTTCCGTGATCGGGTAAAGGATCGGTTGCGCGTTCAGGAAATCGTGACAGCCGAACTTCATCATACGGCCTCCGCCTTTTCCTTTTTATCGACTGCGTTATAGAGCGTATCGCGCCGCACCGGCAAAAATCCGGCTTCGCTTATCATCTTTTCGAGAAATTCCACCGGCATATCCTGGCCGGACTGCCCCCCCGCGGAATTCGTTATCTTTTCCTCTATCACCGTTCCGTCCATATCGTCGACACCAAAATGAAGCGAAAGCTGGCTGAGCGCAGGCGATATCATTATCCAGAACGCCTTTATATGGTCGAAGTTGTCGAGCATCAGGCGCGATACGGCCAGCATTCGCAAATCCATCTGGCCGGTGGTGAAGCGCTTTTCTTCTATTTCCGTATTCAGCGGGTGGAATGCCAGCGGGATGAACGCCATGAAGCCGCCTGTCTTGGCTTGCAGTTCCCTCAACCTTATCAGGTGGTCGATACGGTCTTCGGCGCTTTCGACGTGGCCGTAAAGCATCGTCGCGTTAGAGCGTATGCCGAGACCGTGCGCCGTTTCCATCACTTCCAGCCATCGTTCGCCCGATATCTTGTCCGGGCAGATTTTCTTTCTTATCGCCCCGTTGAATATTTCCGCGCCGCCGCCCGGCAGCGAGCCAAGGCCGGCGGATTTCAAATCTTCCAGCGTTTTGCTTAGCGTCATGCCGGAAATGCGCGACAAATGGTCTATCTCCACGGCGGTGAATGCCTGCAGGTGCACCGTGGGGTAGCGGGAGTGAAGCTTTTCGAGCATTCCACGGTAATACGAATACGGTAAATCCGGATGCAGGCCGCCGACGATGTGGAATTCCGCGATGTCGTCCGAATAGCATTCTTGCGCTTTTCGCATCACCTCATCCAGTTCCATCGTGTAGGCGCCCTCGCTCCCCTCCTCTTTCTGGAAGGCGCAGAAGCGGCACTTGTTTACGCACACGTTGGTGTGGTTTATGTGTCGGTTGATGATGTAATGCGCCTTTTTACCGTTTTTACGGCGACGGACGATGTTTGCCGTTTCTCCAAGCCAAAGGAGGTCGTTCGTATCCATCAGGCAAAGCCCGTCGTCAAACGAAAGGTTTTGGCCGGCTTCGACCTTTTGCCGTATCGATTTCAGGTCGGTTCCCATTTAAAAATCATACTTGCACGGCTTCGGTAAGCGCAAGGGGTGTTTTAAAGATGTTTTAAGCAAGAGCCCGCGTCATGAAAAGCGGGTTTTCAGGCGCATCGTGATTCCAATGGGACGCCCTTTTTTTTTAGGGCTCTTCTCCAAAGTGAGTGGGTAATTTTACATATTATTTTTTCTCAATTGCATAAATTCGATGGTGGGACGGGCAATCCTGCCCGTCATTGACGCCATGGGCGGCAATATCTTCGCCGCCAAGCGGCGAACGGCGGACAAGATTGTCCGCCCCACCAATTTCTTTTTAACCATAAGCCGATCATGACAAAATATTTATCCGCACAACCCCTATTTTGCCCTTATAAACAAAGGGAATATTTCGACTCTTACCATAAAATTCACCCACTCGATATGTAGAAGACCCTTTTCTAGATAATTCGGCCCGTATCCAGGATGAACTTATCAGGCTGCTGAAAAAGCAGCCTGATAGGCAATCCATGGACGGATTGCCCAAATTGCGTACGCTGAAAGCCAAGCAATTTGAAAGGCTTGGGCGAATTCATTTCGGCCAAGCCGCAGCTGAAAAAGTCCCGGATGGACTTTTTCAGCAACCTGTTATGGCCTATTA
>JAZFVB010000155.1:0-4499 GCA_036447515.1 Nitrospinota bacterium | reverse complement strand
TCGGGTGATTTCAGCGTGACTCCGCGCGACTGCATTTTTTGCAAATACCGCCCCGCCTGCCGCTACCGCGAAGTGAGGGATGTAAAACTTGCCGAATGACGTTTTAGAAAAGGTGCTGGCCTTCGACGGCGATACGTGCGTACACGCATCCGCCGGAACGGGCAAGACGTTTATACTGGTTAATAAATACGTGCGCCTCCTGATGAAAAAGGAGGGTGACCGTTACCACGGCCTTGAGAACCTCGTTGCAATCACCTTTACCGAAAAAGCTGCCGACGAAATGCGCGTGCGCATATCCAAAAGACTTCTTGAAGAAATTCGCGCGTTGGAATCAGGCGCGCCCGAAAAAGGCCGCGTACGCCTTTTGCGCCACCTTAACGGGTGCAGGAGGCGGATAACGCAGGCTTACATATCGACGATACATTCTTTCTGCGCGCGCGTACTGCGGGAATACCCGGTGGAGGCGGGAATAGACCCGCTGTTCGAAATCATGGACGCGCAAAGGTCGGGCGCGGTTATGGAAAAGGCCCTGGAGCAGTTCCTTTTGATGAAGCTCAGGAAAAAAGACGCCGACGTTAACGACCTCGTTTACCGCTACGGGTTCGCTTCCGACTTCGAATACGAGAGTTCGCTTACAAAACTTGTATCGACGCTCTTTCCCCTTATCCGCGCCGCCGGAATCGGTTCGGACGGACTTTTAAGCGAATACGAAGATTTCCTTCAAGGCTTTGCCGGAACGCTGAAAGACGCCGGCCAACGGGCGCAAAAATATTTCGACAAACTAAAAGAGCTTGTAAAAAGCGAAAAGGCGGTTCGGATGGCCGAAGAAATTGCAAATGGGCTAAAGAAACTTTCGCCTAAAAACGACATGCGCCCTGAAAATGGCGCAAGCGCCGCACGTATCGCAAACAGGCTTGCATCTTTAATAAAAAAGAACATATTGCCCAAAAACGCATACGCCGCCGCAGACGGGCTGAAAGGCGCACTCGGCGATTATGCCGGAGCGGTTGTCTCTTCCCTCGCGTTCATCGCGGCGAAAAAGCTGAAAAAGCTTATCGGGGAATTTTTCTTATATCTGGAGCTTAATGTAAAGAGGCGCGCGCTCCTTGATTTCGACGACCTGCAGGAACTGACGCTGAATCTTTTCAGGCGCAATCCCGCCATCAGGAACCATTACAGGGAACTCTTCCGTTGCGTCATGGTCGACGAGTTCCAGGATGTAAACGGAATCCAGAAAAAAATAATTAGCCAGCTTGCCGAACCTCAGCCGAATGAGAAAGGGGTGGGGAAAGGAGAAGAAGAACGCCGCGCAAAACTTTTCATCGTCGGCGACCCCAAGCAGGCGATCTACGGTTTTCGGGGCGGCGACGTGGAGGTGTTCGAGGAGGTGCAAAAGGACATCTTGAAAGCCGGCGGAAAACTCTTTCACCTCAGAAAAAACATGCGCTCCACTCCGGAGCTTGTCGATTTCGCAAACGCCTACTTCGCCGCAAACTGCGGACGCATCTTCGGCAACGAAGACAAGTGCGGCGCTAAAAGAAACAAGGGCGGCAGACCGGCGGTGGAAAACATCACGTTCAACGCCGCCGACAGTTCGATGGACGAAGCGCGTTTCAGGGAAGCGCATATTATCGCGCACCGCATAAACGAGATCGTGGGAAACGCGGCCATTGCGGTTTATGAAAACGGCGAAAAACGAGCGCCGAAACATCTGGACGTCGTGATACTTTTCCGAAAGTTCACGCAGCTTCCCATTTACGAATCGGTCCTTAACGACGCGTCTATCCCGAACATGGTTTACCGGGGCGTGGGCTTTTACCAGAGCCAGGAAGTGGCCGATCTGCTGTCCGTCCTTTCGTTTATAGAAGACCCGTCCGACACGGCGGCATGGGTGGGCGCGATGCGCTCACCGTATGCCGGATGCTCGGACGAAACGATATTGAGCCTCAGGCGCGGCGCAAAAGGACGCCTGATAGCCTGTTCGGAATACGCGGATGTAAAAACCGCCGCCGGAAAGGTCGGCGATCCGCTGGAGCGCGAAAAGTTTGCCTATTTCACCGGATACACCGGTTTAATACGCAAGATGAAAGACCGCATGGCAATATCGGAAACCATAGAAGCCGTACTCGAACAAAGCGGCATTATCGGAATACTGGGCGCACAGCCCAACGGACTTCAAAAAGTCGGCAACGTACAAAAGCTCATCGAAACCGCCAGGTCGATGCAGCGCTCCGGCGTTGCGTCGCTCAAGAATTTCGTGCGCACGGCGGCAAAGATGCTGGAAACAAATCATGCCGAACCGCAGGCGCTTACAAGCGTGCCCGGCAGGGACGCCGTAAAGATAATGACGATACACCAAAGCAAGGGCCAGGAATTTCCCATAGTCTTGCTGGCGGATATAAATTCGGGCGGGCGGGAAATCTATTCGCCCGCTATCTTCAATCAGCGCAGGGGACTTGCCGTAAAGCACGTCGATATCCCGACGCTCCGATCTTACGGCGGAACCGTTTTTGGCAATATAAGTTCACTTAACGCGCAAAAGGAAGAAGACGACGAAATGCGCCTTTTTTACGTCGCATGTACGCGCGCGCGCGACAGGCTTGTATTCAGCGGCTTTAATAAGAAGGGCCGGAAATCTGAAAGAACGCGGAACCTTCAAAAGCTGATGGAACGCCTGCCTGCTCTCTTCGATGACACCAAGGCGGCGGCGTCCCGCGACGAAGCTTTTGCGCATACCTCCTCGGATTCGGCGGATTCGGCTTACGATGCCCTTGTTGGAGGCGTGCCCGGTTTGGAAAACGGGTTTTCAAAAGATGCGCAAAGCGTTCCCGCCGAATTGATGCCGGCGGCGCATAACGAGATGGGCGGCGTGGAGACCGGCGACGTGGTATTGAGCGTGGGAAGGCTGACTACATACCTGCGCTGCCCTTACGAATACATGCTACGCCACCTGCACGGCCTTACGCCGCCGGGTGAAACACGATACCGGGGCTTCCCGTCCGCATCGACTACCGCACTCGGCACGGCGGTACACGGCATTCTGGAGGGGCTGGATTTCGAAACCGGCGCTGGAGATTTCAAAAAGTCGTTAGCTCTTACCGTAAGGGAGCGCATGGCGGGCTTTGACGGCCGTCATTTGGCCGAAGTGCGTAAAAGGCTCGAAGGGCTATATAAAACCGGCCTGTTCGGATTGCTGCGAAGCGGCGCGCTTAAAGAAGTCGGCAGGGAAATACCTTTTACCTCCAAGCACACGTGGAAAGGCAACACCTTTTACATAAAAGGCCGGGTAGACATGCTCATGCGCAAAGGCGAAGGAAGCGCTCTTGTTATCGACTACAAATACTCATCCGCAGAACGGGTGGACGATGCGGCCCGCTTCCAACTGGAGCTTTACGCGTCGGCTATGGCGATGCGTCTCGGGATAAAAGAAATTTCATGCGCCGTCGCTTACCTTAAAAATGATCCTCCCCGCGTTTTCGAATGGAACATTACGCAAAAACGCCTGTCTGCAATCGAGGAAAAGGTTTTAAAAACAGCGCACGAAATTGCCGTGCTGGAAAAAATGGAGCGTCCGCCGTACGGCGTATTTAAAGTGGAAAAATGCAACAGGCGCTCTTGCGGATTTGCCGGGTTCTGCCTTGGCGATTAATTGAGCGCTATACGGAAATGGAAACCGCCGCCTTTGCGGCAAGGTCTGTTACGTCGTGGGCCTGGGCCGCCTCATCCGGGTCGCCCGGCTTTAAGATGGCCTTTATATCGATCCCCATTTTTTCGGCCACCTCGATGATGGACTGACCGATCGATTTTTCCGCATTAACCTCGGCCTCTTTCGATTCGCCGTCCTTTTCGCCCATAAGGGGAACGCTATCGGCAACGCTCTCATCCGGCTTTATCATTTGTCCGTCGGGTTTTGCGCTGTGGCCCAATATCTCGGTGTTTTCGAAGGAAATGTCTATCATTCCTTCGGACTTTTTATATTCCTGCCCAATCAGTTCCGGATTTTTAAAGTTGGGGTCCACCATTCCCGGCTTGGGCGCATTGTCCATACCGAAGACTTTCACATCGTCAGAGGAAACGTCTTTCTTGGCCTGCGTTGGATCTATCATGTAATTTCCATACGCCATGCGGGTACTCTCGACGTTTTCCTGGAACTTTATCTGGCTGGTGGCCGTGATGTACTTGGTGGCGGCAAAATCGTACGGCTCCCTGGAAAAGCCGATCCTCGGCCTGCCGTAAGCGTCGTACTGCTGCGTGTGGTGTGTGTTGGAAAGCGTATTATTCGTCTGCCTGCCTTCTTCCTGCGCTTGAATTACCGTAAAGTCTTTTTCCGGCGTGGCGTCAATTTCCATCGTAACTGTCGCGTTCGGCGCTCCGTTGTACTGGCCGGCTGTAAGCATCGCTGTAACGCCGTAAGTGCCGAAAGTTCCACGTGAGATGTTGTTGCCGGTTACTTTCGCCTTGTTCTGGCCGGGCAGAGGTATCGGTTCCGTATTTTTCGG
>JAZFVB010000154.1:0-12263 GCA_036447515.1 Nitrospinota bacterium | reverse complement strand
GACGGCGAAAAGTTGGAAGCCGCCGTAACCGCCCTTGTGAATACAAAGAATTCACTTCTTAAAAACTTCTACGGGCTTGAAGAACTCGACGCCGGCGAAATGCTGGCTAATATAAAATCGTTTGTACCGAAAATCGCGCCCTACATAGGCGACACCCGCCGGGCGTTGCGGGACGCAATCGATAAGGACCTGGACATCCTGTGCGAGGGCGCGCAGGGGACGATGCTTGACATCGATCATGGAACATACCCGTTCGTTACCTCGTCGAATACCGTCTCGGCGGGGGCCTGCACGGGGCTTGGGATACCGCCGAATAAAATCGACACGGTAATCGGCGTGGTAAAGGCGTACACCACCCGCGTGGGCGAGGGGCCGTTCCCCACGGAACTTACCGACGACATGGGCGAGACACTGCGCGGCGAAGGTGCGGAGTTCGGCGCGACGACCGGCAGGCCGAGGCGATGCGGCTGGTTCGACGGGATGGTGGCAAGGTACTCCGTGGAACTAAACGGAATCGGCGAAATCGCCCTTACAAAGCTCGACGTGCTGGACAAACTGAAAACGATTAAAGCGTGCGTGGCCTACGAAGTTGACGGCAAAAGGGTGGAAAGCATTAGCGACGACGTTTCGATACTCGAAAGGGCAAAGCCGGTTTACGACGAATTCGACGGCTGGCAATCGACAACCGCCGGAACGACGGAATTCGACAAACTGCCGGACAACGCGAAAAAATATATCAACTTCCTTGAGAAACACATGGACGCGGAAATAAAGATAATCTCCACCGGCAAGGACAGAAATTCAACCGTTTTACTTTAAAAGAACCAAACCGAAATAATACCGAAATTTGTTGACTTGACAATCTGATCATGCTAAATTACAAATTATGAGAGTATCAGTACATGATGTAGCTAAATACATCCTAAAAAAACAAGGCTCGATGACAGCTATGAAATTGCAGAAGCTTGTCTATTACTGTCAGGCTTGGTCTCTTGTATGGGACGAGAAACCTTTATTTAAAGAGAATATTGAAGCTTGGGCTAATGGGCCTGTTGTACGGAAGTTGTATGAAGCACATAGAGGAAAGTTTAAAGTTGATAGTTGGAGAATTGGAAAGATAAGCAACCTCTCCCAATCCCAAAAAGCCACAATTGATTCTGTTCTCAAATTCTATGGCAAAAAAACATCACAATGGCTCTCTGAGTTAACCCACAAAGAAAGACCATGGAAAGAGGCAAGAAAGGGACTCGCACCTAGCGATAGAGGTTGTACTATAATAAAACATGCATCAATGGCAGAATATTACGAAAGTCTAATTTAAAATAGTCCATGGGGCGGGGACGTAAAAGGAAAAAATCCCCCGGAAAAGCATATAAAGTAGATTTACAGAAAAAACCTACCAGCACTTATCCTATTTCTGAAAAATCAAAACCAAAATATGACAATAAACTAATTGAGAATATAGAGCATCTATCTCCACAGTGGAAAGTAAGCTTTATAGATTTTGATGGTGACTGGGGTTGGGCTAAAGCGACTAATAAAGAAATGAAAAAAATAATAGACAAATTTAAGAAATATGAGAAATCTACATGGGGAGAGATAGGAAATATGAGACATAATCACCCTATGAAAGTACAAAATATATGTAATAAGGCACAAAGAAGACTTCAAGAAATTCAACTGGACGATATAGATTTTCTTTATCAGTTAATAGTTGGAGGTAAGCATAGAATCTGGGGTGTTAAAAAAGAAAGAGCCTTTCACATTCTATGGTCTGATCCAGATCATACTGTTTACCCAATAAATGTGACTAATAACTAATAGTCCTCTATAAAATATTATGTTTGAATATATTCTAAAATAAAACTTTAAACTTATTTCAGGTCAAGGGAACAAGAAGCGTGAAAAAATTATCGTTCGCGGATTCGCACGCGCATCTGAATTTTCCCGAATTCGACGGGGATATCGGTGAAGTTGCGCGATCACTGAAGGAAAATAACTTCCTCGTCCTTAACGTCGGCTCCGACCTGCCGGCCACCGAGAGGGCGATTGAACTGGCCGAAAAATACGGCCATATGTACGCCTCCGCCGGAATACATCCGCACGACGCCCAAAGCGCGACGGACGATAGCATGAACCGGGTTCTGGAACTGGGCAGGCATGAAAAAGTCGTCGCTATTGGCGAAACGGGGCTAGATTTTTTCCGCAACCGCTCGCCGAAGGAAGACCAAAAGCGGGCGTTAATAAGCCACCTGCATATCGCGCGCGAACTTCAAAAGCCCGTCATCATCCACAGCCGCGACGCCTTTAGCGAGATACTTCCGATCCTAAAGGGCGAGTGCGACATGAAAAACGGCGGCGTCTTGCACTGCTTTTCCGAAGGGCCCGAAGAAGCGCGGCTGGGCGTCGAGGCGGGTTTCCACATCTCGTTTGCGGGAAACATGACGTACCCCAAGGCCGGAAAGTTGCGCGAGGCGTGCAAGGCCGTGCCTCCCGAACGGCTATTGGTCGAAACCGACTGCCCGTTCCTCGCTCCGCAGTCCAAAAGGGGGAAGCGCAACGAGCCCCTTTATCTGATCGAAACGGCCAAGGCGATGGCGGACGAGCGCGGCGTAACGCCGGAGGATATAGCAAGGGTAACGCGGGCAAACTTTGAAAAACTCTTTCTTAAAAAGTCACACGCCCATGGAGATGAAGATGCGGAGATCGTTTACCGAATCCGTAATTCGCTCTACGTCAACGTAACAGCCAAATGCACCAACGAATGCACCTTCTGCCAAAGGCTCGACGATCCGGTAGTGCAGGGGCATTATCTCGGAATCGAAAAGGACCCGACGGCACAGGAAATTCTCCGGGCAATCGGAGACAGTAAACCGGACGAAGTCGTCTTTTGCGGGTTCGGCGAACCGACCATGCGGCTGGACGTGGTAAAAGAGGTGTCGGCGGAACTTAAGAAACACGGCCTTAAGACAAGGCTCAATACCAAGGGGCATGGCAACCTTATTAACGGGCGCGACATAGTGCCGGAACTCGTCGGCCTGATCGATTCCGTTTCGGTCTCCCTTAATGCCGCCGACGCAGAAACCTACGCCGAGCTTTGCCGCCCGACTTTCGGCGAAGAAGCTTTCGACGAACTCTGCTCCTTTATCGAAAGATCGAAAAAACTCCTTCCGAGCGTGTCGGCAACCGCCGTCAACCTGCCAAGCGGCGTCGATATCGAGGAAGTTAGGAAATTCGCCGAGGAAAAACTAAAAGTAAAGTTCCGTCTGCGTGCCTACGACCTGTTAGGATAATCCGCATGAAATTCCTCATTATCGCGGGCGAGGAATCCGGCGAGATTTACGGCGCAAGGCTAATACGCGAAATAAAAAAACGCAGTCCCGGCGCGGAGTTTACCGGAATCGGGGGCGACAGGATGGCCGCCGAGGGGATGAGCCTTTTGCACCATGTAAGCGAAATGGCGTCGATCGGCCTTTTGGACATGCTGAATAATTTTTTCCGCCTATTTGGGATACTCAACGAAACGCGCGGCCTGGCGGCAGGCGGAAAGTTCGACGCGGTAATATTGATCGACTATCCCGACTTCAACCTGCGCGTCGCGCGCGCGGCCTCGGAAGCGGGCGTGCCCGTTTTTTATTACGTGTGCCCGCAGTTCTGGTCGTGGCGCACCTACCGCGTGAACGCCTGCCGGAAGTGGGTAGATACGATGCTGGTGGCCTTGCCGTTCGAGGAGGAGTTCTACCGAAAGCGGGGGGTAAACGCGCGTTTTATCGGCCACCCGATGCTCGACGAAATAGGCCTTTTTGAAAACCGTGAAGAAATCAGAAAAGAGCTGATGCCCGCTGGCGCAAGCGAACTCATAGGCATACTTCCCGGCAGCAGGAAGAGCGAAGTGGGGTACATGCTGGAACCGTTGATTCAAACGGCGGACGAAATCCACGCGAAAAAACCTTCAGCGGCCTTCGCGATAGCGGTGGCGCCCCACATTCCAAACGAAACGATAGAAGCCGCTGTGGGCGGCCGCGATTACATAAAGGTGATAACCGGCGATTCGCACAGGCTCATGGCGGCAAGCGATCTTTTAATTACGAAATCCGGCACCTCCACCCTGGAGGCCGCGATTATCGGAACGCCGATGATAATCGTTTACCGCCTTTCATGGTCTTCATACATCATTGCATGGTTCCTTACGCACGGACATTACGCGGGATTGCCGAACATAATAGCCGATAAGGAAATCGCGCCGGAGTTCATGCAAAGAGACTTTCAACCGCGCTATGTAGCCGATGCCGCCGTCAGGCTGCTCGAAAATCGTTCAAAACTGGATGACGCACGGAACGAAATGGCGGAAGTAAAAAATAAACTCGGCGGAAAGGGCGCGTCCGTCCGCGCGGCGGAATATATCGTCCGGCGGCTCGAAGAACTCAAAGCAAAGAAGTGAATTTTATTGAATCCGTGATACTCGGCGTTTTGCAGGGGCTCACCGAATTCCTGCCGGTCAGTTCTTCAGGTCACCTTGTGCTGGCGCAGGCGATGATGGGAATAAAAGACCCGATGGTTTTTTACGACGTCATTTTGCATTTCGGGACGCTTGTCGCCATATTAGTCGTTTACCGGAAAGACATCGCGGCGATTATCGGCGAATCGATAACAATGGCGCGGAACGGCTCCGCCGATGGGCTTCCCAACGCAAAAATGCTCGTGATGATCGCCGCCGCCAGCGTGCCCGTTGCGTTAGTCGGCCTTTTTTTCGAGGACGCGGTAGAGGCGCTTTTCGCCTCTCCCTTCATTGTGGGGCTGATGCTTATCGTTACCGGCGCGATACTTTTCGCTACCCGTAAAAATAGCGGCGGCGGAAAGATGCCGCACGAGATATCGATGAAGGCCGCCCTTTTAATCGGACTGGCGCAGGCGTTTGCGCTCGTACCCGGCATATCGCGTTCGGGCTCGACAATTGCCGCCGGGTTGCTGCTTGGCTTGGAGCGCGAATCGGCCGCAAGGTTTTCGTTCATCCTTTCGATTCCGGCGGTATCGGGCGCGATAATTTTAAAATCGCTTTCGGCTTCGGTAAGCGCGGACGCCGCCGGAATGTACATTGCCGGTTTTGCGGTTTCATTAGCGGTGGGAGTGGGCGCCCTATACTGGCTTATCAACCTTGTCAAAAGGGGAAAACTTTCGTCGTTTTCTTACTACGTCTGGGCGGTGGGGCTGGCGGCGATACTTTCGAATCTGCTCTAGCAGGCTGCTGAAAAAGCAGCCTGCTCAGCAATCCATGGATGGATTGCCCAAATTGCGCAGGCTGAAAGCCAAGCAATTTGAAAGGCTTGGACGAATTTATTTCGACCAAGCCGCAACTGAAAAAGTCCCGGATGGACTTTTTCAGCAACCTGTTAGGATCGTTCACTTCAATCCCGCTTCAATCAATGTAGGTTTGGTGTCTGGCGGTAACAATGCCTTTATCGTCGAATTCGATATTGCAAAAATACCGGGAGAACGAAAATCCGGCCCACGCCATAAAGAGGTTGGGCTCTTCAGGGTTTTTACTTCTTTCAATGAGACGGGTGTTTAACCCGAGTTCTGTCGCCTTGCGCTTGTATATATCGACCGGTTTGCCGATTTCCACTTGCGCGCACAATTTATTAACCGCCTTTTTGCCCGTATGCCCTTTGTAAGCGACGTATCCAACCCCAGTGAGGATAATGAGAATGGCGATGACGTTTTTAATGGCGTTTTTCCGGCGCTGCCGGCGTTGGTCAATCCGCCCCTTCATTGTTTAATTATTCTTCAGTCCAAGGGGATATCGTTTAGTTCCATTTCTCAGCGTGCATCTTAAATTCGCTTTTCCCAACGCACGCTTATAAAATTAAATGTTATGAAGCTCAAGTGGGTAAAAAGGCTGGTTCTCGCCTTTCTGTTCGTAATTGCCGTTCTGCTGGGCGTTTTCGAAGTCGCCAAACGCCGGTTCGACCCGGAACTCTACCGGGCGCAGATTATCGGTTACATAAAGGACAAGTACGGCGTCGAGGCCGATTTCTACCGAATACACTATGAATTGACCACCCGCCTGTCGGTTGTTATCGAAGCCCCGAGGCTTAAAGGCGAAGATGTAACCTTTTCCGCATCGTCGGTGGAAATCTCGCCATCGCTCAGGGCGTTGCTCGGCGGAAAATTCGTGGTGAAAAATGTGGTGGTTTTGAATCCGATTACGCTTTTGCATCGCTATGGCGACGGCACATGGAATTTTCAGAAACTTCTTCCCATGCAAGGCGAACTCGAAGATAATGCGGCGATCATTCCCAACAGCATAACGGTCATCAACGGCACCGTGGCATTTATAGACGAATTGTTGCCAAGTGGGACCGTGGATATGCATCTTACATCGCTTAACTTCGGTTTCCGTATGGGGAACCTTTTCAAACCCCCTTCCATAAACCTTACCGCAAAGCTGAAAGGAAAGGTGCGTCCCGCAACGCTCAATATTGAATTAACGATGAACGCCCGGCCCAGCAGTATTGGCTGGAAAGATATTCCCCTTGACGGCCGTCTTGTTCTTAACAGTGTGGACCCCGCGATATTCAAGGCGTATTTGAAAGCGCATATACCCGAACAGTACATGAATAAGCTTTATTCATTCGAGCTGGACATTTCAGGCGTGCCTTCCGGAAAACTGGTTTTTGGCGGCTTAATATCGGCGCATCCGGCGACGGCTGAATTGAGGCCGGGTGGACAGATTGACGACCAGCGATTTGAGGTAATCGGGAGCCTTACGGGGGAGAGCCTGGTTTTTGACGACATATCTATTTTCATGCCCGAAATCACGCTTAATGGAACGTTGGAAATAAGCGGATACCGAAACCCCGATCCGAACATCCGCTTGAAGTTCAGCACACCTTTTACGGAAATATCACGGTTAGGCGAACTCGCCCCCCCCGGCTATAAACGGGAGCCTTTGGTGAAATTCGTGGAGGAAAACATCAAAAGCGGCGAATTCAAACTTACAGATATAAGTTTCGAGGGGTCGTACAGCAGCTTTACCTCCCTTGACGATCCCGGCAACTTTAACCTTGTTTCGGGAAAGGTGGAGCTTAAAGACTTCAGCTTCGAACATAAAAAGCTGGATTATCACGTTGACGGCATCAACGGGGTGGTATCTTTCGACGGCAAGACTTTCAGCTTTTCCGGCGTTCAGGCGCGCCACGGAAAAAGCATCCTGAAAATGCTTGCCGGCAGGATAGACAGCATACATGACAATCCGACGATGACCGTTGGCGGCCTGGTGGATGTGGACGTCGAAGATTTCCACAAGAAACTCCTCAAAAACATCGCATCGCGCGAACTGTTAAAAATTTTCTCGCCGGTAAAAGATTCCAGCGGAAATATGGTTCTGAAGTTCGAAGTCGTTATGGACATGCAAAAAGCCGAGGTTACTTCCTTTTACGGGGACCTCGCCATGAATAACGTCGCCTTTAAACACGCCCTTTTTGAACTTCCAGTGAAAAAGCTGAACGGTAGGCTTACCATGAACCGGTTCGATATAAAAGTGGAGAACGCCTCGTGGATAACCGGCTCAAGCACGTTCGAAACTTCCGGCGTTATAAAAAACTACTCAAAGCCCGAATACAACATAGACATGACTTTCAAAGCCGCCGGCGAGCCTTCCCAGTTTGCGAAGACCCGCTTTTACAATCTGGATTTCATAAAACACATTAAAGGAAAGGTGGCTACGGTCCTGCATGTCAGCGGCCGCATGGACAGCCTTTCTTTCAACCATACGATGGACTTGACCGATGCCGAATACGAGGCCTGGAAGTTTTTGAAAAAGCAAAGCGGCGCCCCTCTTCATGTGAATTCACGCGGACGGCTTTCGGGAATGAACAGGCTTGTCCTCGATTCGGCGGTTTTAAAGACGGGCAATTCGTCGGTTCTGATTTCCGGGAAGGTGGGCGACGTGACTACTTTTTCAGATTACGAACTGGATGTGCGCATAAAGCGTTTCGACATTGACGATATGCACGGATTTTCGCCCGATTTTTACAAGGGAGGGTCGAACGGCAACGTTGCCGGTCAGTTCAACGTAGTAAGGAGCAAGGGGAAAAATCTCTTCAACTACCATTTCAACCTGGAGCTGAAGGACTTTGACCTGAAGCAGGTAAGCGGCTCCGGCTCTCCGTTTGAACAGATGAATTTTACCGGCCGCGTTAACGGTTCGCTGGAAATTTCAGGCAAAAGTAACCAATGGCCCAGTATAAACGGCAAGATAAACGGCAAGGGAGTTGGCGGTAAAACCCCATTGGTGAAACCGTTTTACGGGCTGGACGGCACGCTGTTTCTTAAAGGGAACGAAGTCAGGTTCAGCGACATAACGGGCAATATAGGCTCTTCATGGGGAAAAGTATCCGGCACGATAACGCTGGCAAAAGAACCGGTAATGCGCCTTAATTTCAGAGGGGATACCTTGCACCTTGAAGATATGTTCGTTGCCAGTGAGGATGAAAAGAAAAGGGGAAGAAAAGGGAAAGAGGAGGAAAAAGAATCCGTAATACACGCACAGTGGTATCTAAACATTAAATCAAAAAAGGGAACCCTGGGCGAGATGGACTATAAAGACCTTACAACGGTCTTTACCTATTACAAAGACAAGTACAATTTCGGCAAACTGGATTTTGTTTCCAACCAGGGCAAATGGAAGCTCGACGGAACTCTCAACACGGAAGGGGATAAAAGGGTTTTTGAAGGCGGTCTTGAAGTAACTGGGCTGGATTTCGAATCGTTCCTTGAGCAGATGTGGCCGGAAAACAGCAAAATCGCCGGGAAGCTTGATGTAAAAGGGAAATTTAGCGGCGACGGGCTTACATGGAACAGCGCCAGAAAAAACCTCGACGGGCAGATGGAATATCACGCGAAATCGGGAAGACTGAAAAACTACCAGGCGATTTCGGATATTTTTTCAATTATAAACATCGCGCCGATCTTCAGCTCCCGGGAGGAAGACCAGAAGGGAGTTGGACTGCCGTTTAAAAGCATCAACGGGCGCCTTGCGATAAAAGACGGGGTAGGGCATACGGACGACATGGAGCTTGACGGCAATGTTGTCAGGATGTCGATAGTCGGGGATTTCGATTTTGGGAAAAGCGTTGTCGATTTAAAAGTCGGCGTGAAGCCTTTCACTACGGTAGATAAAATAGTATCCAGTATTCCGATTGCGGGCCGTCTGCTTACGGGAAAGGAAAAGAGTCTTCTCGTCAGCTATTACAGCATTGACGGGGACATGAATGACCCAAAGGCCGAAGCCATTACCGTGAAATCAATAGGGAGGAATATTTTCGGAATCTTCGTTCGCATACTGGAACTGCCAGGCACAGTGCTGGAAAACGGTTCCGGCAACGATGAAAATAAAAATGGCGAAACCAAACCACCGCCGCCCGCAAACGATAACTCCGACGAAGGAGTTCCACCCAGCATGCAATAGAATGTGGAAAGATGGAAATTAACGAATCGGTGAGACAAAGGCTGGACTCCGCCAAAAGGGTTGCGGTACTAACCGGCGCGGGCGTTTCGGCGGAAAGCGGCGTTCCCACGTTCAGGGGGGAAGAAGGGCTGTGGAAGAATTTTCGCGCCGAGGAATTGGCAACGCCCGAAGCCTTTTCGCGCGACCCCAAACTGGTGTGGGAATGGTACGATTGGCGGCGTTCGCTTATAGCTCCCCTAAAGCCCAATCCCGGCCACGGAGCCATCTACCAGATGGAAAAAAAATACGCGGAGTTCCTGTTGATTACCCAGAACGTGGACGGCCTGCACCGAACCGCGGGAAGCGCCAAGATGGTGGAACTCCACGGGAACATCTGGCGCACAAGGTGCACGTCCGACGGCGTTGTTAAGGAAAACCGCGAAGTTCCCTTAAAGGAAATTCCCCCTCTTTGCGAATGCGGCGCAATGCTTAGGCCGCATATCGTGTGGTTCGGCGAATCGCTCGACCCGGCGGTTTTGCAAAAAGCCTTCGAGGCCTGCCAGAATTGCGACGTTTTTATTGTCGCCGGCACGTCCGCGTACGTGCAGCCGGCCGCTTCGATGGCGGGGATTGCAAAACAATCGGGCGCGTTTGTGATAGAAGTGAATCCCGACCATACGCCCATCACTTCGGAGGTTGACGAACACCTCCACGGCAAATCGGGCGAAATCCTGCCACTGTTGATTTAGTATTTACATTCTTTCCGGAACTTCCTTATAACGCCTGAGGCATAAAGGCGGTATCATATTTACAGGAGCTGGATATGGCGGAAAAAGACAGGCTTTCGATGCTCACATGGCTGATAGACAGGTACGACGTGTTGCGGGTCGCCATATCCAGGCGCGCGGCTATAGTGCTGAGCGCCGACGCCATACTCGTAACCGCAACGGTATTCCTATTCGGGAAGTTTCTCGGCGGCTATTCCGACGCGCCCGAGACTACGGGAACGGGTGAAAAATACATGATAGCGCTCATTATAATATTTGCCGTTACGGCCATCGGCCTGCTTTCACTTTCAATCATAAGCGCCACTTACAGCATAGTTAACGTGTGGATTAAAAGTCACGAGCTTACGGGCGAGGATACTCCGCGCATATATTTCCTGCACGCGCGCGACACCTATGAAGACTTGAAGGATTTTACGAGCTTCAGGAAAAAGCTGGCGGACACGACCGACGATGATATGTTGAAATACGCCGAAGCCGAATTATGGAGAGTGACGGTCGCCACCTACTACCGCCATGCCGACCTGCGAAGGGCGATACAGTTCCTATATTATGCAATCTTCCCGTTCTTTATGACGCTTCTTATATACTCCATAATTGTGGCCATTAGCTTTTTCGGACATGCCGGCTAAGTAATAGAATATTTTCATAAAACGGTTTCGGATTTCCCGGGTTCCATATAGAATATCCCTTTCAACATTGTTTATGGAGGAAGAATGGGATTTTTTGCAAAACCGGTACTCGCTATAACTTTTTTTGCCGCGCTATTGTCGCCGTTTCTGTCGCCTTCCGGCGCGCTGGCGGAGGAGATCGGCGTAATAGAAACGGCTAAAGGAACGATAAAGATAAGGTTCTTTCCCGACGTTGCCCCTAAGCACGTCGAAAACTTCAAAAAGCTGGCTGGCTCCGGCTTTTACGACGGAACGACGTTCCACAGGGTAATCCCCGGATTTATGATTCAGGGCGGCGACCCCAACTCGAAAAACGACGACCGCTCATTGCACGGCACCGGCGGCCCCGGCTACTCGGTTGACGCGGAGTTTAACAAGAGGCCGCACAAGCGCGGGGCGGTATCGATGGCAAGGTCGCAGGACCCCAACAGCGCGGGTTCGCAGTTCTTCATCTGCGTGGCTCCCTCGCCTTTTCTTGACGGGCAGTACACCGTGTGGGGAGAGGTAATTGAGGGAATGAACGTTGTTGATATGATCGTTTCGGAAAAAAGGGACCGCAACGACAATCCGCTTAAAAGGCAGGTAATGATAAAGGTGTACATAGAAAAGAAGAACGACAAGAAAGAACAAAAGAAAAAATAGTTATTAAATTCTGGAGGAGACATGGATTTCTTTTTTGACGCAGGGATTTTATCGGGGCTTTTTTCCCTCGCCTTCGGCATGACCGCCGATTCTTCAGGCGGCGGCGAGGTCGGGGTTATAGAAACGGCCAAGGGCACGATAAAGATAAAGTTTTTCCCCGACATTGCCCCGAAGCACGTTGAAAACTTCAAAAAGCTGGCTGGCTCCGGGTTTTACGACGGAACGACGTTCCACAGGGTAATCCCCGGCTTCATGATTCAGGGCGGAGACCCCAATTCGAAAAACGACGACCGCTCACTGCACGGAACCGGCGGCCCCGATTGGAGCGTTGACGCCGAATTCAACGACATCAGCCACAAGCGCGGGATCGTCTCGATGGCAAGGTCGCAAGACCCCAACAGCGCGGGTTCGCAGTTTTTCATATGCGTCGCGGATTCCGTCTTTCTCGACGGGCAGTACACCGCGTGGGCCGAAGTGATAGAAGGTATTGACGTTGCCGACGAAATCGTATCCGCCGACAGGGATACGAACGACAATCCCAACGAGAGGATTGAAATGTCGAAGGTAACCGCGCGTTGACTCATGGCAAAAGGTAACCGGGGAGGCGGCTGATTTTTAGTCGTTGCCTCATAATCATGGTAACCGAGACCTATTAAAGATTTTCTTCAGCTTTTTCTCAATATCTTTTTTTAAAGAGAAAGGATTCAAGGCGGAGTG
>JAZFVB010000153.1:0-3393 GCA_036447515.1 Nitrospinota bacterium | reverse complement strand
CCTGCCGCTTTGGCATCGCGGATCCCGATATTATACCAATTGAACGTCATACGTAGAGGAATATCCAATTACAGCAGAAGCGGTAAAGAGGACGGCGATTATCCTCCCCTTTCCAAGGGGAGGTGGCGCATAGCGCCCGCCTGCGCGGCCAAAGCGCTTCGGCGCGGCGGACCGGAGGGGTTGGTAACGCGGACAATCCTTGTATCTTGTCCGCGTCACAGGCAGAATTGCCTGTGATACTTACGGAGAGCGCGCCGTCCCCCCGTCTTTCTTTTAGCCGATAGAAATATGATATAATTTTTTATCATTTAGAGGGGAGTGTAATTATTAAGCGTTTACCGTTTCTGGCACTTTGTCTATTTATCGCAGCCCCACCCGCGCACTCAGAAGAAAAAGAACGCCTTGTCGTCATGCAGGTGCAGGGGCCGGGATTGTCGGATTATGACCGCAGGTCTTACAGGACGGCAATCGTTGAAGGTCTGCGGAGTAAATACAAAGTCCTTTCAGGTGACGAAGTCGATAAGATAGTCAATAAGATATTCGAAAAGGAATCCAGGGAAAATATCGAATGCGACACCGAGAAATGCTTTCAGGATATTGCGATAGCGTTTCAGGCCGAGCTTATAGCTTCATGCACGGTTGTCAGGAAATCCGGCGGGTATATTCTAAACTTGCAAATCAACAACGTTCTGGAAAACGAAAACATTCTGTCCAAATCCGTTCCATGCGAAGGTTGTAACGAGTTCAAGGTTATTAACGTTTTGAAGTCAATGGCTGGCGGTAAAGTTTTGGGGAGCGCTCTGGTTGGAACAGTTGCTCCGCCATCATCCGGAGCGGAATCGGCAACGTGGGATGTGGTAAAGAATTCCAACGATCCCAATGATATTGAAGAGTTTCTAAAGGCATATCCGAACAGTCAATTTGCAACTGCCGCGAAATTTAAACTCAAACAGCTTGAGCGTAATATGACACCGGAGGAAAAGGCTAAAGCCAAAGCTGATGAGATGGTAAAGAACTTCAAGCCCAAGGAAAAGACAGAACCGCCGCCGGAAGGGATGGTACTTGTAAAGGGCGGGTGTTATGAAATGGGTGATACGTTTGGAGATAGCGATAAAATTTATCGTCCTAATCCAAATCCGGAAAAGCCTGTCCATACAGTATGCCTTGATGATTTCTTTATGGATAAGTACGAGGTAACACAAAGCGACTTTCAGTCGGTAATGGGCAGCAATCCTTCCTTTTTTGAGGGTTGTTCAAATTGCCCTGTTGAGCTGGTTACATGGTTTAAAGCTAAGGAATATTGTGAGAAGGTCGGTAAACGTTTGCCCACGGAAGCGGAATGGGAATACGCGGCAAGGAGTGGGGGTAAAAAGGAGAAGTACGCAGGAACCAATTCCAGCATCAGCATTGATAGTTACGCTTGGTATTCCAGCAATTCTGGTAGTAAAACGCATCATGTAGGCCGGAAGAACCCTAACGGCCTCGGTCTTTATGATATGAGCGGTAATGTATGGGAGTGGGTAAGCGACTGGTATGATGAGAATTATTATAGTAACAGCCCTACGGATAATCCGAAGGGCCCGGACAGTGGTAAATACCGAGTTCTTCGCGGCGGTTCCTGGGACCGTGCGCCGGAGTACGTGCAAGCATCGACCCGTATTATGATGGGTCTACCTGATAGAGGTGACATCATTTACGGCTTCCGCTGCTCCCAGTAATTTTTTTAACCCCTGCTTTTTCCTTTTCCCGGTAGCTACAGGCGTCTCCGCCTGTAGAGTGCAAGCGGGACGCATGCACCTACTTTACGCAGGCGAGAGCGCCTGCGCTACCAAAAGCCCCCGGCGGAGGAAAATTCTTTCCGTAGCGGAATCTATCGTAAAACCACCGCCTGAAACTAAAAACTGCGGGTAGGCAAGACGCAAAGATTCAATCAGCGGCGAGTTTTTTGTGCTCGACCATCATGCACATATTCTGAATAACCTCGATGCCCGCGTCGATTATCTTTTGCGCGGCTTCGTTGTCTATAACGCCTATCTGGAACCATACGGAGCGCGGGCCGTATTCGATAATCTCTCCGGCAAGTTCCATCAGGGCGGATGGCTTGCGGAATACATCGACCACGTCCGCTTTGAACGGGATGTCGGCCAGTTTTTTATAGCACTTTTCGCCGAGGATCATGTCGGCGGTCGGGTTAACCGGAACTATTTTGAATCCGTTGCTTTTGAGATATGCGGCCACCCTGTGGCTGTCGCGGTCTTCCTTTTTCGATATCCCTACCACGGCGACCGTCCGGTACTGCGTGAGTATCTTTTTGACGAGTCCGGGGTCGCGCGGGACGGCGGGGAACTCGCAGGCTTCGTTATGGCCGTTTGCTTTATCGGAACCGTTTTCCGGCGTCATTTTATGTGCGATTCCTTTTTAATCGATTGTGCGGACTAAAAACTAAAACGGTTACTGGCGTTGGTGGTGCAGTTTCTGTAAAAGTTTGTCTTTAAGTTCCAGTTTACGCTTTTTCATCTCTTTCAGTCTAGCCATCATATCCGGGCTCAGGTACTTCGCCTTCGAAAGGTCGGCGGCTTCCGCCTTCAGCTTTACGTGATCTTCGCTGAGCTGGCGGAATTCGGGATCGGTATCGTACAGAGCCTGAAAATTCGGGTCCTTTTGAAGAGATGTTTCCATTATCTTTTCCTCCTTAAAGATTTCGTTATCATTTTTCCGCGTAGCTTTTACGGATATAGTTCGGCCTTAAACGCTCCAGCCCGCCGCCTTCATCTTTATCACTGGCAATTCTTTCGGGGGCAATCGTTTGGACGGCCGCCAACGCCGCGCCGGCGGCAGACGAGTTTTCCATACAGCTATCGTCAAATGTGCGCGACATCCCGGCCAGGGATTCCTTATCCCCGGACGAGACGTCCCCGAAAAAGACGGCGTTTTCGGGACTTTTCTCCACGGCGTCTTCGATAGTCCCGAAGGCGTCTTCGAGAAGTCTTTCCGAATTTTCAAAAAGCGCATAGTACACGCCCGCCTTTCCCGCGTCAATGACGGGGCAAAGCGTCGCGGCGTCCTTCGTTGCCGCGGCGGCCATCGCCTGCAGCGTACTGATGCCGTAAACAGGCACGCCGGTTGAAATGGCTATTCCCTGAATGGTCGAAAGCCCTATGCGGATTCCGGTGAAAGACCCCGGCCCGACTGCACAGGCGATTGCGGAAAGGTCGGTTAGCTTGAGGTTGTTTCTGGCAAGGATTGCCTCGATCATTCCCAGCAACGAACGCGAGAAAGATCGCGCCTTTTCGGATAAAATTTCATCAATAATCCGTTTCTTTTCAATCACCGCAACACTTCCGACTCTCGAAGAAGTGTCTATCCCCATCCACATCATCCAACTAGACTATA
>JAZFVB010000152.1:0-3769 GCA_036447515.1 Nitrospinota bacterium | reverse complement strand
TAAATGTGCATGTTGCGGTCGTAATCCTTTTCGTCGTAGCTGCCGTATTTTTCCATGTACTTGTCAAAAAGCCTCGATGGGCTTACCTCGCCCCCTCCCGCACAGACCAAGTAGTTGTATGAGAGCAGGCGGTAAGTGGTCTTGCCGTCATCCCTGGGCGGAAAGGCAATGAATACCATCTGGCCGGGCGCGTCGCACCGGTTCGGGGTTTGCGATTCGTAAATTTTCACCGGCATCTTTACGGAAAAGCGGTCGTAAACGTCCATTGCGGGCGGGCGCTTCACGTTTATCGAAGTGTCGGTGCCGGAGCGCGTTTCCAGTTCGACGAAATTCCCGCTCAGCTTTTCCTTGAAGCCGTCATGGTGAACCATCACCTGCTCGAAGCGCGCGCCTGTACTGATGCCTCCGTAAACAACCCTGTTGTGGTGTTCGAGCGCGGCGGGGGCCTGGCCTATGAGGTAAGCGAAAATCAGCGGTAAAGCGTTTTTTAAGATCACGCAGGTATTCTAGCCTATAAAGGGCGATTAAATCACCTATTGAACGATATCGATACGTCAAATACCACCAGCCCGTATTTTTCGTGCCTTAGGCGGTATTTCGGCACGTTGAACAGGTAAATGGCGGTCTTCCCCGGCTGGTGCGGTCCCGGCGTTACCCTGGTTGCCGCCTCGTGCGGATTGTTCACCAGCCTGAAGGCGTAAGGCTTTTCCTTGGAGTAGCCGTAAACCCTGCCGAAAATCTGGTCGATGCCCTTAACGGAGTTGTTTGTCACCGGGAAGTAAACTCCGTTTTTCCTTTCGTCTTTTTGTATTTCCTCTGTTTCACCTTCAAGCGGCGGTTCAAGCGGCGAAACCGGCTCGCCTTTTTTTACGAGTGTTTCGCCGAGAATCGTTATGTACGCGGCCCACGCCGGTTGGATAGCGGCCGCTGCGACCAGGAAAAAAAGGAATAGCGTTAACCTCATATTTTACGTATCGGATATAATCCGCCTCACTTTAAATATGGCGGCGGATATTGGCCTACCGCCTAACCATCCACGAAGCGGTGAAGGCACAGCCTCAGAGAGTCCAGCGTCAATGGCTTGATAAGAAAATCGTCCGCGCCCGTTTTTATCGCCTTTTCCCTGAATTCACCGTCGTCATGCCCGCTCAGGACGACAACGGGTATGGAATCGGTCTTAGGATTGTTTTTTAAATTCTCAATGAACTCCAGACCGTCCATTACCGGCATCATCATGTCCGTAATAATCAGCTGGGGGTTTGATGTCTGCAACGCTTCAAGAGCCTCCGCCCCGTTGGTTGCCTCTACTGTGTCCACTTGAAGCTTTTTAAGGTATTCGATTGCCAGCATCCTTCCTACCCTTGAATCGTCCACTACCATAACAGCCGGCTTTACAAACGGGAGTTCGGCGTGGAACACGCTTCCTTTGCCGGGTTCGGATTCCGCCCATAACCTGCCTCCAAGCGTCTCCATAATATCGCGGCAAAGGGGAAGCCCCAGCCCCGTTCCCGTTTCGCCGCTTGTACCCGGCGTCGAGCTTTTGGATTCATAATCGAAAATCTTTTCCAGCCGTTCGGGAGCTATGCCGATGCCGGTATCCGAAACGGCAACGGTAGAAGCGGCGCCATCCGGAATGAGAAAGGTTATGGTGTCTCCTTTATTGCAGAATTTGACCGCGTTTGAGGCCATGTTTCGGACGACTTCCAGAAAAAGGCCCTCGTCCGTGAAGATTCTCGTATTTTTCGGGATCCGGTTTTCGAGCTTTATATCTTTTTTCTCCGCGCTGTACTCAATTTCGGTTATTGCATTCACAGCAAAGAAACGCGCGTCGATGAAGCCGAGTTTCGGTTTAACACTTCCCGTTTTGAACCGGCCAAAGCTTAAAAGCTCGTCGATGAGCGCTACCATTTCCTCCCCGGAGCCTATGGCCGTTTTCAGCATTCGTTTCCTTTCTTCCTCGCCGTGTCTGTCGCCTGCTTCATGGATCAGTTCCAGATAACCCAGAAGGGAAGCAAGGGGGCCTTTCAGGTCGTGCGAAACCAGCGATACGAATTTGTCCTTAAGCGTCGTGGCCTCTTCCGCCTTTTCCTTGGCATTACGGAGTTCTTCCTCCGCGCGTTTTCTTTCGGTGATGTTCTGCACGGTGCCGACCATTCGGACGGGCTTATTGAATTCATCCATAACGACGTCCGCCTGCGCCTGCACGTAACGCTCTTCGCCGTTGGGGAGGACTATCCGGTGTTCGATGTCGAACGATCTGAAATCGAATATCGCCTGGGAGATTTTCTTTACTACAAGTTCCTTGTCATCCGGATGGATGAGGTCTAAAAACGCCTCGTATGTAAATCCGAAATCCCCGGGCTTTACGTTGAAGATGTTGTATATTTCCTTCGACCATGTAAGGTCGTTGCTTATCAGGTTTATATCCCAGTTTCCCAGCCGCGCGATTTCCTGCGCCTTGGAGAGGCTTTGCTCGCTCCTTTTCAGCTCTTTCTCGGTTTTCTTGCGCTTGGTTATGTCGCTCCATGAGCCTATGATGCGGTCGGGCGTTCCGTCCGGCTTTCTGATAAGCCGCAGTCTGTCTTCAACCCATATGTACGAGCCGTCCGCCGTCTTGAACCTGTATTCGCATACGGGAACGTTTTTTTCAAAGAGCGCCGTGATGTTTTTCAAAACACGTTCACTGTCGTCTGGATGGATATTATCCAACCAGAAAGAACTTTTGGAAGTGAATTGTTCGGGACGGTATCCGGTCATGCCCTCAACCGTGCTGGCGATGAAAGTCACGCCGAAGTCGCCTTCCGCTTTGCATGTATATGGGACCACCGGCATGTTTTCGGTGAGGAACGATAGGCGCTCGCTAATGGTTTTCATATCTTTTTCGGTTTCCCGCACCCACCGTAAAAGGTAAATGAGAATGAATACGATAACAAGGGAGACAAAAAACGCCGTTACGGCGCTTGTAGCCATATAGTCGTAAGTAATCCGGCCCCTGAAATAAATGCTCATGCCGGCGACTATGACGAAGGAGAATATTTCCGACATTAGCACCGATATCCATAGCAGGTGCCATTCGCTGGCGTTTTTTAACCAGTCGATAATGCCTTTTCTCATTGCTAATTAACCCCCTTGACTAATACTACAAAAAAATGCCCCGTATTAAAAGGTTACAATTTGACAGGACGTGGCAACCGAAGTTTTGTGGGGGCGCCTATCTCCTGTATTGGGGAAAGTCGTGAAAAAAGCGTTATCTTGACGGACTGCCGGAAGTTTCCGGTATGGCGCTTATGGCGAATTTATTAGAGTATATTCTGGATTTTGCCGCTGTAAGCTCATTGTCGATTTCTTTAAGGAGCGGCGCTGCTTCGCTTGCGAAGAAGTAGCGGTTGCCGTGATCGACCCCGATGAGGTACTCCTGCCACTTCGTGATTACTTCGCGCCAGAATGAATACCGGTTCCCCCATACGAGATCCTGTGTGCATACGCGCTGTGTGGTATCTTCCACCGGCAAAAGCATAATGCCTGTCTTGCGGAGCGTTTTGGCCTTTTCGAATCCCTTAACGGGAATTCTTTCGTTATCCAAAAGGCGCACAACGCTTGGCAGATCGCCCCGCCACTCCCAGTAGAGGACGGTGTCGGCGTCGTAATCCCGAACCTCGCTGTGGTTCGCCGCCACCTCCACCTCGCGGTAATCGACCATGCTTACGCGGAAGTTTTCGTATTCGGGAAAAATGCTTTTGGCGTTTAAGCCCTGGGGCGCGGCCGTCAC
>JAZFVB010000151.1:0-3741 GCA_036447515.1 Nitrospinota bacterium | reverse complement strand
ATTATTAACACAGTTTAAGATTTCTCACTCATCACGTGAATTTGGAACCCAACTTATGGGAATTATGGCAAGACAGCTAGGAATTTCAATTTCACAACTGCGAGGAATTGAAAGCTGCCCTTTTGGCCCAAAAGATTTTGTTGAAAATTCAAAGCATATTAATCGATAATACTTTCAAATATTTTACTCCACTACTACAAGCGACCAATCTTCAACTATTAACCATATTGCGTGACTTCAGTATAAAGCCCACGTAATAAGTTGACTTGCCGCGGAGAATTATGGGGACACCATACTTAATTCTTTTTTCTCTGGATGCCACCTAAATATGGCGAGAACCTCTTCGAGGCCCTCGCTATGCTCAGACGTAGCACCGCTACGCCTCTACGATTTCCCCTCGTCGATCATATCCAAAAGTTCGGGAAGCCGGCTCACCTGCCCTATCGGCATTATATGAACGCCGTCGGCGATGCCACGCAGTTCGTTTACGAGTTCGGCCGCCACCCTCAGCCCTTCCGTCTGCGGGTCGGACGCGCCGGTTATCCGTTTTTCTATCGCCTTCGGGATGGAGGTGGTAAGGACGTTTTGGTTAAGGAAATCGAACATCTTTTTCGATTTCAGCGGCGCGATACCTAAAAGGAATTTCACGCCGAAACCCTTTACCTTGGCAAGAAAAGTTTTTGCCGATGCCAGATCGAAGAACGGTTGCGTCTGGAAAAAACGCGCGCCCGCGCTTATCTTCTTTTTCGTTTTCATTATTTCCAGCTCGATAGGCTCGAAAAAGGGGTTGACCACCCCGCCCACGTAAAATTCCGGGTGGTTTTTTATCGCAGCGCCGTTGATGTTGAACCCGCGCGACAATTGCGCCGCAAGCTGAATCAAAAGGGTGGAATCGAGATCGAACACCGGCTTTGCGTCCGGGTGGTCGCCCATCGCCGGATGGTCGCCCGTCATCAGGCAGACGTTTTTTATTCCCAGCGCCGCCGCGCCCAATAAATCGGACTGCAACGCAAGCCTGTTGCGGTCACGCGCGCAGACCTGCATCACAGGCTCGCACCCCGCGTCTATAAGGAGATGGCAAAAGGCCATGGCGGACATCCGCATTATCCCGCGCTGGTTGTCGGTAACGTTTACACCCGCCACCCTTTGCGCAACCGCCCGCGCCGTTTCAAGCGATTTTTCCGCCTTTATTCCCTTGGGCGGAGGAATCTCGACGGTAATTGTAAAACCGTTTTCGAGCGAACTTTCAAGGCGGCTCGGCGTTATTTCGTTTTCGGTCACTTACCTGGCCGCACCTGTTGCTCGATTTTTCCGGGAGACGGGTTTGACGAATATTTTTTCGGCCGGGCGATTTCCATGAGGTCGTCCAGCCTGCCCAACTTCGACATGCGCTCGAAAATCGTTATCCAGATGCAGTCTTCTTCTTCGTTTACCTCGCATTTACCGCGCACTGCGCCGCCGCAAGGGCCGTTCAACAGCCCCTTGGGGCACCTTGTTACGGGACAGATGCCGCCGGTGGAGTTGAGGACGCAGTCGCCGCAAGCCGAACACTTTTCGTAAAAGTGCATCTGCCTTTTGGAGTTGCCGATGAAAAGCGAATCGCACCCGCTTATGGCCGGTTTGTCCGTTTTGTCGGTATAATCCCCCACCGCCTGTACGCCCGCGCCGCATGTGAGGACGAGGAAGGCGTCGGATTTATCGACTTCATCTTTGTGCATTCGCAGAACGCGCTGGGTATCGAGTTCGTGGCACGTGGCATGAACGACTGCCATGCCCGATACCGTTATGCCGGATTTTCCCAAAACGCCTGCCATAGCTTTCAGTTCATCTTCGCCGCCCGTGCGGCAAAGGGTGGCGCAATCGCCGCATCCGACGAGGAAAAGCGATTTATAAAGTTTTGCGGCTTCAACGATATCCTCAAAGTCCTTTTGTTTTGTGATAATCATTCTTTAGATTATATACGGATACCGCGCCAAATGCGGACGGCTTAACCGGGATGCACTGTCATGGTGCGCATTGAGCAAAAAATTTACCCGCTGACGGCGTTTTTAATATCCGATACGGCTTCTTTTTCGGGCGTTTTGGCGCCCTGTGTCCTTAACGTTTTGGCGGTTACACAAAGCCTTTGCAGGGTATAGCTCTTCATCAGCTTTATCAGCGTCTCCTTGAAATCTGCATAGAAGTGGCTGATGACGCATTGGTTGTGGTCGTTATGGCACCGCTCCTGCGAATGTATGCAATCATACGGTTCGAGTTTTCCCTCGGTAACCTCATAGATGTCGTAGATCGATATTTCGGTCGGCCCGGCGTTAAGCTGGTAGCCGCCCTTGTTGCCCCTTTGGCTTCGCACGATTCCCGCCCTTTTAAGGTCCGAAAGTATCCTTTCCAAAAACCTGTACGGGATGCTGAGTTTTTGCGACAACTCCCTTCCCGAAACGGGCTCTTCGTCCGGCTCGCATTTAAGGTACAAAAGCGCCAGCAACGCGTACTCAAGCTTGGCTGAAAATTTCATTCAAACACCTCAATTCCTACCTGTTTGGTATTATATCAATCTTTTCAGGTGCCAGTCAATGGCATAACCACTTGAATAAGCTAATGATAAATAAAATGAAAAATTATCTTGACAGCATAAACCTGTATATGTACTATTCCTACATATCATATCAATTTAGTAGGAATTGAGGAGGCCGCTAATAGAAAGAGCCGCTACTGAAAACCGCCCGTTTTTGGATTAATTTGGAGAAGTTATTATGAGGATTACAGTCGATCACAACCTTGAAGAAAGGGTCATAAAACAAATAGTCATCGACGCCGACATCGAAGGCAGAAGCGATAAAGGCAAGATCGATTTCAAGCAACTAAAGGCCGGCGGTATTATCAAGCAACGGCAAAAGGACAAGTTCACCGTCCGCCTTAAATGCCCCGGCGGGATGATGCCCCTCAAAAACCTCGAAAAGGTGGTGGAGGTCGCCGGAAAATTCGGCGGAAAAGAGGTGCATTTCACCACCAGGCAGTCGCTGGAAATTCCGTACGTCGATTTCCACGACTTCGACCCGATGATACGGGAACTGAAATCCGTCGGACAGGAGGTCGCGTCATGCGGCCCGCGCGTTAGGGTTCCGGCCGCGTGCGGGGGATGCAGCTACAATCCCAACGGGCTTACGGACACGCAGAAGATGGCTAAGACAGTCGATAAGAAATTCTTCGGCAGGCAGATGAACCACAAGGTGAAGGTTTCCTTTTCCGGGTGCCCCGCCGACTGCATACACACGAACACGGCGGACATCGGCTTCCAGGGCGCGGTCTTTCCGTCATGGGACGAGGAAAACTGCACTGGATGCACCATATGCGCCTCGGCGTGCATAGAAGACGCGATAATACCCGATCCCGTTACCGGCAAACCGGGGTTCGACGCGGATAAGTGCCTTTACTGCAGCGACTGCGTTCGCGCATGCCCAACCAATTCATGGAAAGCCGAAAAGACCGGCCACCTCGCACGCGTGGGCGGCAAGCACGGGCGCCATCCGCTTAGCGGCGAGGTGGTTGCAAAATTCCTCACCGACGAAGAAGCCGTCGACCTGATAGATGCAACACTCGACTGGTACAAGTGGAACGGCGAGGGAAAGGGCCGCGTCCGGCTGGGAGTCCTTTTAAGGGAGGATGGAGCGATGGAGGATTATATGCAAAACCTTGAAGACTGGCTGGGGCCGGAAAAGCTGGTAAAAGGCGCGCTTGCGCCCC
>JAZFVB010000150.1:0-3040 GCA_036447515.1 Nitrospinota bacterium | reverse complement strand
ATGTCGTTGCAACGTCAATATGTCATTTTTATTGCAACGTTAAAATGTCACTGTCAGGCATATTGATATTTAAGCGACCTCCATTTCTATATTTTGATTAGCAAACCCGGCAAGTTTCAAGTTTTTGTAATAGACTTCAATCATTCTGTTTCTAAGGACGAGCACAGTCACCTTTTTCCCTACAAGTGATTGGAGCGGCTTTACCTTTGGCAGTTGCAGGTTGAGTCCCTTGAATGAGATGGTATTGTCTTTTGCGACGATCCTTTTGTGTTTCCAGCACAGGATGCGTTTGAGATCGAATCCGTCGAGCTTTCTCCAAGCCGACTTCATGCATGCCGGTTTTCTCCCAAAGCGTCTGTTGTATTCCGGCACGAAGCGGTTAAGCACGGCCTGAGCCTCTTTTTTTGTTTTTGCGCCTGCAAGTCTCAATTCGCTTATAAGCCTGTCCTGAAAGGTGCCCCAGAGCCTTTCTATTCGTCCCTTGGCCTGCGGCGAACCTGCCGGGATTAAAGTTATTCCAAGCTCATCGAGCGCACGGCCTGCCTGTGTCAGCGGTTTTTTTATTCCCGCAAGCTGTTCTTCGATTGTGAGCTCTCTATCGGTGCGGAATATGGAGTGCCTGTCGGCATAAATGGAATGCGGCAGCCCCTTGCTTTCAAACGCTCTCTCGAAGACCTCGAAATATCCTTGCGTTGTTTCGCCATCCTCGAAGCGTACGGCCGGAACCTTGCTCGTGGCATCGTCAATAACGCCTATAAGGCACAGCTTCGGACCGCGTCCTTCAAGCCAGTCGTGATGACTGCCGTCAGTCTGGAGCATCAACCCCTCGGAGTCTCTGCGATCCCTGCGGCTTCGGTATTTGCCGGGCTTTCTTTTACGGGGAGAGGCTATACCGGCTTTGCGCAACACTCGCCGAACCTTCTCGCGGGAAAGCTTAATTCCTTCCGCCAAAAGCTTTTCGGTAAAGTGCGTGTCGTTAAAACCTTTGTATTTGCCTTTCCTGAGATCGACTATCCGACGCTCTATCTTCTCCGAAAGCTTCCGTTTGCAGCAACTTCCACGGTTCCCGTGAACCACTCCTTTCACCCCCTTTTCCTTGATCTTTTTCTTTATTCGGTATGCCTGGCGCAGGCATACTCCCAAAACTTCCGCTGCCTTGGACATGCTCACCTCCCCCCTCAGCGCCATCTGTATAACATCAAATCTTTTCGCTTCTTTCATTGTCAGGCTTATTTTTTCCATAGCCCGACATTCTCCCCCTTAGCGAAGGGGATGACATAATTACGTTGCAGTTAGGGGATGACATAATTACGTTGCTATCACAACCCGTTAAATTTCATTGCCCATTCTTTACCTAATTGATATTATCTATACGGTGTCGTAAATGAATATATAAAACCGGTTTGTATGGATTATATCTTGAGGAGTAAACGATATGGGCGAGTCTGTAAAAAACAAAAAACTTGTTGAATGGGTCGAGGAGGTAAAGGCTCTTTGTAAACCAAAAGAGGTTGAATGGTGCGACGGCTCCAAGGCCGAATACGACAGGATGATGAAAATACTGGTCGATGCGGGGCTTGCCGAAAAGCTGGACGAAACGAAACGGCCCAACAGTTACCACTTCCGCTCCGACCCTTCGGACGTCGCCCGCGTGGAAGACCGCACATACATCTCCACCTCCAAAAAGGAGGAGGCCGGCCCCACGAATAACTGGCTCGACCCCCAGGAACTCAAAGATACAATGTCCGCCCTTTACGACGGCTGCATGAACGGGCGCACGATGTACGTCATACCGTTTTCGATGGGGCCGGTTGGCTCGCCCATCGCCAAAATCGGCGTCGAAATCACCGACAGCCCTTACGTCGTTGTCAATATGCACATCATGACGCGGGTGGGCGGCAAAGTACTCGAAACGCTGGGCGAGGAAGGCGAGTTCATACCCTGCCTGCATTCGGTTGGCAAGCCGCTGGCCGACGGCGAGGGAGATAACGGGGAGTGGCCGTGCGCCCCGATAGAGAAAAAATATATAGCGCATTTCCCCGAAGAAAACCTTATCTGGTCTTTCGGGTCCGGTTACGGGGGCAACGCATTGCTGGGCAAGAAGTGCCTGGCGCTTCGTATAGCGTCGGCCATGGGCAAAAGGGAAGGGTGGATGGCCGAGCATATGCTCATCCTCCGGTTCATCAGCCCCGAAGGCAAGCGTTACCACATTGCCGCCGCCTTCCCGAGCGCATGCGGCAAAACAAACCTGGCAATGATCCGGCCAACGATTCCCGGATGGAAGGTCGAGTGCATAGGCGACGACATCGCGTGGATGAAAATAGGCTCCGACGGGCGTCTGTACGCCATCAACCCGGAAGCCGGATTTTTCGGCGTTGCGCCGGGAACAAGCATGAACTCCAACCCGATGGCGATGGATACCATCAGGGAAAACTCGATATTCACCAACTGCGTCGTTACCCACGACGGCGACGTCTGGTGGGAAGGTATGGAGGTCGATTGCGAAAAAGGCACGGACTGGCTGGGGAAGCCGTGGACGCCCTCTTCCGGCAAGACGGGGGCGCACCCGAACGCGCGCTTCACCGCGCCCGCCAAGCAGTGCCCGGTTATCAGCGACGACTGGGAAAACCCCGACGGTGTGCCGATAGACATTTTCATATTCGGAGGACGCCGCACAAAGGTTATGCCGCTGGTGCACGAGGCGATGGATTGGGACCACGGCGTTTTCATGGGCGCAATGTCGGCCTCGGAGCCGACCGCCGCCGCCCTCGACGTCAAGGCGTTGCGCCGCGACCCGATGGCCATGCTGCCGTTTTGCGGATACCACATCGGCGACTACTGGCAACACTGGTTCGACATGGGCGACAAGCTGGGGAAGAACGCCCCGAAGGTTTTTTACGTCAACTGGTTCCGAAAAAACAGCGACGGCAAATGGCTGTGGCCGGGATTCGGCGAAAACACCCGCGTCCTTAAATGGATGTGCGAACGAGTGGAAGGAAAAGCCGACGCGGTAAAAACGCCGATAGGAATGATGCCCAAA
>JAZFVB010000149.1:0-7856 GCA_036447515.1 Nitrospinota bacterium | reverse complement strand
TTCTGGATACCACAACTCTGCGGACCGTTTCGGCATTCATCAATACGGCAATAATCAGAAGCGTCAAATACGCCTGGTTCAGCAAGGCGCCAATGAAAATGATGAAGACTCTAACGTCGCGCCCTATTCGAAAGCCTCTTCCCTTCTCAAACCGCGCTTTCATAAGCCCGTCATACTTATCAGCCGTGTAGCTAAGCATGAAGGAACCTATTATGGCCATAAAACCTATAAAAATATCAAAATGGTTTCCGCTGGAAAGGTAGGAGTGCCATGTGAGGCCGAAAAGCAAAAAAGCGTCGGCGTAGCGATCCAGCACGGCATCGAACCAGCCTCCGTAATCGCTTTCAAGATACTTTAGCCTTGCCACTTCACCGTCGCAACCGTCTATAACCGATGCGGCCTGTGCCAACACTGCTCCTGTCGCTAGCGCCCAATAGCCCTGCATGGTAAAAAATATCGCGGCAACAACGGAAAGGATAAAAGAAAAAAACGATATCTGGTTCGGCGTAACAGAGGAGTCGAGCATCATACGCGACAACCTTACGGAAATATGCCTGTTGAGGTATCTGGAAACGGGGCCGTCGCCCGGCTTGCCTTTTATCTGATTGATCAGCGCGTCTTCGGCCTTTTTCAGAGCATTTGGGTCGTCAACGTCCAGCCAGAACCGCTTTCCTATATTAAAGGCGTTGACCTTCCCTTTGACGGCGATATTTCTTATTCCGTCAGATAGGGAGGCATCGCCGTTGTCATTGTAGATATTTTCCAGGGCGTTGAAGATTGCCGGTGTGCATAGAAATATTCCCGTATCGAACCCGTTAAATTCACTGATACCCTTACCGATTTCATCCACGCGGCCGTTGCTGCAATTAACCCTTGTTACATCGTCCATATCAACAAGCGGATTGGATGTATTAAAGTCGACGGCAAGGGAAATTTCGTCCTCTCCAATCGGGCTTTCGGCGAGATCGCGCAAGATGGAAGGATCGAGCATATGGTCCGCCATCAGCAACAGGAATTTTTCATCTCTTAGACATTCCTTTGCTTTTAGCACAGAAATGCCGTTTCCCTTTTCCCAATCGTCGTTGATTACATCTTTGATTTCCACGCCAAGGTCATTAGCAAGGCTATCAAGAAAGGAACGCACCTTTTCCCCGTTGCAGCCTGTAACGATGTGGAAAGAATCAACCCCGGCCTTCATGGCGGATCGGATAACCCGCTCGATGATTGGAACGCCGAGGATAGGAATAAGGGGCTTGCTGTTTCCTTTAAACCGGAGTCGACTGCCTTTCCCTGCCGCGATAATCAGGCATTTCATGGAATTCCTCCGTCCAATTACCTTCAATAAATGCCTCCACCATACGGTATGCTTCGTCATCGCTGTACTGCCGTGGAGGATGCTTCATAAAGTAGGCCGATGGAGGGTGAAGCACGCCTCCCTCGCCCTTTTCCAAGGCAAGCTTGCAGCAGCGTATGGCGTCTATCGCAACGCCCGCGGAATTAGGGGAGTCTTCAACAGAAAGACGGAGCTCGAGATTCATCGGCACATCGCCAAAGAGTTTCCCTTCCATTCGTATGAAGCATAACTTGTTGTCTTTTTGCCATGGTACGTGGTCACTTGGACCTATATGAATGTTCTCGTCACTGAGCCTATGTTCGGCTACCGATTGGACCGCTTCGGTTTTAGATACCTTTTTGGAAGCAAGGCGGCTCCGGTTAAGCATATTCAGGAAATCCGTATTTCCGCCGGTATTCAGCTGGTACGTCCTTTCCAGCTTCACGCCGCGTTTTTTAAAGAGGTCGGTCAGCATCCTATGCGTTATGGTGGCGCCGAGTTGTGCCTTGATATCATCCCCGATAATCGGTATATTTCTTTCCCTGAAACGCGCCGCCCATGTCGGATCGCTTGCAATGAATACCGGGATATTATTGATAAAGGCCACGCCCGACTTCAGGGCGCATTGAGCATAAAAGAAGGCGGCCTCCTCGGAGCCAACCGGCAGATAGTTCAAAAGAATTTCGGCTCCGGAATCCTTTATCGCAGATACGACATCTTCTTCCGTCGGCTCCTGTTTGTCTGCAAGAACGAAAGTATATTTATCGTCGTAATCCTTCATATGATTTGAAAACCCATCCAGGATTTTCCCCATACGAACGGTAACGCCGGATTTGGGAATATCCTTGCAGAAAACCGTCGTGCAGTTGGGTTCGGCAAAGATTGCCTCGTGCGCGTCTTTTCCAACCTTGCGTTTGTCTATATCAAAAGCGGCGACAACTTCTATATCCCACGCCCTATAGCCGTCTATGCTCCAGTGCATAAGCCCGATAGCATCTTCTTCCTTTTTGTCGCGGTAATAATGAATCCCCTGAATAAGAGAGCTTGCGCAGTTTCCAACTCCAACGATTGCGATTTTGATTTTATTCATAATTTACCCATACCCCATCAATAAACAGTTATTCCAATATTCCAGCATGAAAATAATTGAACCCTCTCCAATAAGAATTCTACCCAAATGCGGATTCCCTAATACGTTAGTCTAGCATAGCCTGTAATCTTTGAACAGTGAAATCATCCAATGATACCCCGCCTTGTATTATTGTTAATAATACTATATCATATAATAATGTAAGGTGGGGCGGTTTTTAAAGAATTAAAGAAAAACTATTTGAGCAACAGCCCGTTGAATCTTGAATTTATTGTTATCATTCCACTCTTACCTTGGAAAAACCTTTTGGCCGTCGGGAGCATCTATCCGGCTAATGACTCTGCCTTGGTGGAATACCTTCTTCCGTCAGACCTTTATGGCCTGCCCGCCGGCATCGAAACAGTAGATGGGCATATTGCGGCTTCTATGGAAGATGGAAAGATGGAAGTCGATTTATTCCGCCGGGTGGAAGTCGTGCAGCTTAAGCTGTATTGTTGCCGAGAACCGGCCGTAGTTGTTGATCATCGGCGTGAAAACGATATCGTAAGTGCCGTCCGTGATTTTGGCGCCCTTAAACTGTTCCGCCATGCCGAAAGCGATTCCTTCGAGCATGAAGCCGTTGACGCCGACCTCGAAACGGACATGCTCGCCGTTTTTGCCCACAAAAAATGGCTCTTCTATAAAGCTTACGCGCCTGCATAGGAAGACCGGCGGCGGATTGGACGAGCCGAATGGGCCGAGATCGAGTATTTCGTCCACCATGTCGGGCGAGAAGACGTTAAGGGGAACCTCCGCGTCGATCTCCAGCGAAATTGTGCGTTCGTTTTTCGAAAGGCTCTTGGAGGCTTTTTGCTGGAAGGCGCTTTTAAAATCGTCCAGCATGGACATTTCCATCGAGAGTCCGGCGGCGTACTCATGGCCTCCGAAGTGCAGCAGTTTGCCCCTGCATGAGTTGAGGCAGTTGTAGATGTGAAAATTCGGTATGCTGCGCGCCGAACCGCGGCAATGGCTGTTTTCTATGTTCAGGAGTATGGTCGGAAGGTTGAAGCGCTCCACGATTTTTGAAGCCACTATTCCTATAACGCCGGGGTGCCAGCCTTCCGATGCCAGTATGATTGCCTTGTCATTTTTAAGATCGACCTCTTTTTCTATGCGTTTAAGGACTTCGCCGAGAATTCTTTTTTGAATAGCCCTTCGCTGGCTGTTTTCCCCGTCCAGTTTGCGGGCTATTTCCTTTGCCTTGTTCCCGTCCGAGGTGGTGAGAAGCTCGACGCCCAGCGCCGCGTTACTAAGCCTTCCGACTGCGTTTAGGCGCGGCGCAATGAAAAAGCCGACGTCCGTGGCCGAAACCTTTTTTATATCGCCGCCTCTTAAATTTATAAGGGAACGCAGGCCGAGATTGTGCGCCTTTGCCATTTGCTTTAGGCCGAACCTCACCAGTATATGGTTTTCGCCGACAAGGGGCACCATGTCGGCAAGCGTTCCAAGCGCTACCAGATCGAGGTAGCTCTTTGTTCCCGGGATTTTGTGATGATCGATCATCCTTTTTTCAAGAAGTCTGGTCCTCACGGCATCGAGCAGCTTAAACGCTATTCCCACGCCGGCCAGATTTTTAAAGGGGTAGCCGCAATCTTTCCTGGCGGGGTTGATAATCGCCGTCGCGGGCGGGAGAGCTTCCGAAAGCTGGTGGTGGTCCGTGATTATCACGTCCATTCCCAGTTCGGCCGCATGTCGCACCTCTTTAAACGAAGTTACCCCGCAGTCGACGGTAATCATTAGCGAGAACTTTCTTTCAACCAGCGTTGTTATCGCTTCGTTGTTAAGGCCGTACCCCTCCTTTATCCGGTTGGGAATATAATACGAGACGGGCAGGCCGATGCCGTGGAAAAATGAAACCAGCATGGAAGTGGAGGAAATGCCATCCACGTCATAATCGCCGTATATGACGACCTCTTCCTTATTTGTGATTGCGCGAATTACCCTTTCGACGGCGATATCCATATCCGCCATGAGCATCGGAGAATGCAGGTCGTTAAGTGAGCTATTCAGGAAGTGATTAGCGCTTTCAGTGTTGTCTATACCTCTGTTTAAAAGAAGCCTTGCGATAAGCGGATCTATTTTCAGTTCCCGGCTCAGGCGGTTCTGCCTTTCCTTGTCTAAGGGAGCGACCTTCCACAAAAATCTTCTTTTAATGCGCATTGTATCCCTCTAATTCCTGCAAAATACTGTTTTGTATGGCTAGCATATCGCCATTGTGGCACGAAAAGCCGTTCAATATCATGGAAAATACCGCTATTTCGCCTGAATTCAAAGGAAAATATCCGCTAAGCGAGCTGACGGATTTGAGCGTGCCGGTTTTTACCCTGATGTACTTCTCGGTGGAAGTCAGGCGGCCCTTTACGGAACCTTCCCTGCCCATTATCGCCAGCGACGTGAGGAACTCCGGCCCTCCTTCCCATTCACCGTGGGAACGTTCAAGAATTTCCACAAGCAAGGAACTTGAAATCCTGTTGTCGCGGCTCAGGCCGGAACCGTCGGCCAGGTGAAAGCTGCCCGGTTCCAGGTTCCACGATAGGAGCAGTTCTTCAATTTTTTTCAGCCCTTTTTCAAACGAACCGGGGTTCGACACAGCTTCCGCGCCGATGGTTTTTACTATCTGTTCCGCCATGAAGTTGTTGCTGAACTTGTTCATGTCGTCAAGATCATGCAAAAGGGGGCGCGAGGGATAAGTGAAGATTTCCACCGTCTGGGGCTTTTGCGTCATAGGCCGGGCGTGAACTACGCGGCCGTCGATCTTTATTCCGGCGTCCCGCATGAACTCGATAAACGTAAGCCCGAAATACCGGATTGGGTCCGCGATATGGCGGTAGTAGTTCATTTCCTTCGAGCCGGCGGCAACCCTTCCGCCAACGATTATTTTTTCGGAGCCGTATTCCCCCTTTTTTATATCTATCGTTATGAACGTATCGCCGCCTGTAACCGTTCTAACGCTGTTTACAAGTGTTATGTAGGGAGAGCGGGGATCGATTGCGACAACCGCTTTTTCCGATCCGTCGGCTGGAGGATAAATAGAAATGCCAACGCTGTTGAAATTGAGCGAGAGCGCCCCCGTCGGCGCGTAAAATGCCCGCCTGTGCTTAGAGTCGCGCCACCCGGGCGGGTAGCGTTCTTCGTCGAAATAGCTGTCGTCAAGTACCAGGTCGCCGGTTATTCGCCTTATCCCCCTTTTGCGCAGGGCATTTGCCATCAACCACAGGTCTTCGGATACCAGATGCGGGTTCCCTCGGCCGATTATAACCAGGTCTCCCTCTATCGCTTCGCCTGACCGCCTGCCCGTGTGGGCAAAGACCGTGTCGAACGTGAACCATGGTTTAAGGATTTTGAGCGCGGCTATGGTCGTTATTATTTTCATGTTCGATGCGGGTATCAGCGGCTGATCCGGATTTTTTGAATAGATAACTTTGCCGCTGCCGATAATTTTAAAAAGAACCGAAGAACTGGCATTCCGGCCGCACGAGTTATTCAGTATCGAATCTATGCGTTTGGAGAAGTCGTCTGCAAATGCCGGGCGATGGTCAAACGTAGTTGTGGCGGCAACGAGCAAAAAACATACGGCTGTAAAGCTTTTCATCTCTCCCTACTGTTTCCCCCTCGGTTTCACCTCGGTCGCCGAATTCCCCCTCGGTCGCCGAAAGCGAACCTTATTATTGCAAGCATTACGACGCCGCCCACGGCGTTTATTGCGATATCCTTCCAATCGAAAAACCGGTTCGGAAGAAAATGCTGTATTATCTCGTCCAGCGCTCCCGTTGCCGCGGTAATGACGCCGCTTGCCGCGTACAGTTTCATCCCTTCCCATATGAACCTTCCTGCCGAAAAAACCAATAGCGCCAATATGCCATATGTTATCAGATGAAAGCGTTCCACGGGCGTTTGGGGAGTAAGTTTTACCACCGCCAGATAGACAAGTATCGATAGACCCAAAGTAATCCACAAAGACGGTTCCTTAAGCCGTCCGGCGCGGGCGGAAAAAAATATCACCGCCCCCAGGGCAAGGGCCGCGCTAATGAGCACTGCCTCCTTAAGGTAACCGGCGCCGGATATCCATTTGACCAATTGCGGGGTCTGCCCGAGAGTTCCAAGCAGCAAACCCGTATAAATTGCGAGCGCCGCAACGGCGCGTCGCGGCTTGGCGAAAAGCTCAATGTGCATCGGCGCTTATGTTAGGCGACAAGGTTTCGCTTTTCAAGTGTTTGGGAGTGACTGGCGTGTTGTCCTGCGTTTTGACTAAATAAAACGTGCGTGTTAGAAATGGCTGATGCTCATATTATTATCCAACGACGACGGAATAAATTCGCCCGGCATACGCGCAATGCATCGCGGGTTGAAAGAGCTCGGCGAAGTTTTTGTAGTCGCTCCGGAAGGCGAACAGAGCGCGGTGGGGCACGCCATAACGATATCCGATCCGTTAAGGGTGAAAGAGGTTTACGAGGACGGCGGAAAGCTTTTCGGCTACAGCGTTAACGGCACGCCGGCGGACTGCGCGAAAATCGGCCTCGGCGCACTGCTTAAGCGCAAGCCGGATATCCTTGTTTCCGGCATCAACCAGGGCGCGAACGTCGCGTCTAACATAATCTATTCGGGCACCGTTTCCGCCGCAACCGAGGGTACGCTGCTGGGAGTGCCTTCCGTGGCGGTATCCCTTGACAGCTGGGTGGACGCCGATTTCAGCGTCGCGGTGAAATTCGGGGTCGGGATCGTAAAAAAGGCCGCCAAAAAGGGCCTGCCGCACGGAACGCTGCTGAACGTAAACGTACCGGCTATTACAGAGGATAAGGTTAAGGGAGTGCGCGTTTGCAGGCAAAGCGACCGCGTTTTTCAGGTGAAGTTTGAAAAGCGCAAGGACCTTCGCGGCGTAGATTACTACTGGCAGGGCGGCCAGATGGACTATGACGAACCGGACGAGTTTACCGACATCAAGGCGCTTGAAGAGGGATACATAACCATAACGCCGATTCATTACGATTTAACCGACCACTCGTTCCTCGACGAACTAAAAGGCTGGGAGTGGTAAGACGGGCAAGGTGGTCGGCTATACCAAGTTGCAAAAAAGATAAGACTGCCAAACGCGTCTGCGGATGGTAGGTGCAGGCGTCTCCGCCTGCACTCCACAGGCGAGACGCCTGTGGCTACCCGGGCGGGATGGCTCATATGGCTTCCAGCCTGAAAAGCCATTCTGCCACAAGGAATGAACAGTCTGACATTAGAAAAAATAAGGGGACGGTTCTATTTTTCAAGGTTAGATTCTCAATAAAATAGAACCGTCCCCTTTTCTCTCATTACGGGAAAACGAATAAAGCATCTTTACCCGAGTAAAGATGAGTTCCCTTCAATCCCAAGCATTTTCGCCTTCAGCGCGGGGCCTCGGTCGCT
>JAZFVB010000148.1:0-21394 GCA_036447515.1 Nitrospinota bacterium | reverse complement strand
AGGGAATTATGCTGGCGCATCCCTAAACCCGTTCCGGATATTTTTCACCTATCTCGGCATAATAAGTATTGTAGGAATGGTCTATTTCTATGATTTCCTTATTGACAACAAATCCAATCTCCCCTGGGCAAGTTCAATTGTTTACTACAATGTCATTTTTTATGTCCATATTCTTCCCGCTTTGGCTCTAGCCCTCACCCTGTGGATTATATCCCGTTTCGGTAAATACGCTTCAAGCGCGGCTCGGTTACACAAGATGCTTATCCTCATTCCCCTTATCTTTCTGGCCTTTGGCATTGGAGGGCAAATCAAGGCTGGGTGGAATATGTGGATGTTTTTTTCCTTTATCTGCGCGGTCGTATTGTTGCCGATAGGGATAATTTATAACCGTTATCTGGACGAGTTTTATAACGTAATGGGGTACCTTTCGGTTTTCTATATCATATTCATGATATACAGTGTCAGCGGATTGGGATCAGCTGGGGGATTCGTAATTAACAACACGTCATTCGGTTTAAAGGCTGCCGACTCGACGCGCGGGCACCCCCCTACTTTCGTCCTTCTTTACGACGGCCTGGCCCTAAAGGCCATGTTGGACGAACATGGAGCAATTTCCGACGACTTTCCCGCGTTCAAAAGCCTGGCGGAAGAATCCCTTTGGTTCAGGCATGCCGCAACTAACTACGACTCCACATCCAGAACGATCCAACAGATGTTGCTCGGCCGTTTTTTTGACAACAGTAACGAGGCCGGCCTCCCGAAATTCCCGGGAAGAGGGACCTATAAAATGCAAAATCTATTCAATATGACGGCGCCTTATTACAATGTTTATATCCTCGGAGCATTTTTGACTTACTGCAGGGGGACGCCGGATTTCACCTGCCGCGACGAATACGAGTACTATCCTGACCATCTATCGGAATTCTTACAGTTTCTTTTCGGCAAATTTTTGCGCATGAGTAATTACCTGCCGCCGGCCGGACGCAAATGGTTTAATAGAGAAATCAGCCAAGTCCCTTTTATCCGCTGGCAGAACGATATACTGTTGAACGTTGCCGCCGAAAAGAATATCGACGGCATGCTGTTTTTTTACCATTCCATGCTTCCGCATGCCCCGTACGTTATGAAGCCGGACGGGACAAGCAGAATTTTGGCATGGCCGGTAGATTTCAGATACACTCCCCCCGAAAAGGAATTGCTGGAGACAGTTTTCAAAAGATATGTAGAACAATTGAAGTACACGGACAGGCAACTTGGAAATGTTATAAAGCTTTTAAAACAAAACAACAACTGGGACAAGGTAAACTTTGTTGTTACCTCCGATCACGGTGTGGCATGGGAGGTGGAATACAAATTCAGGGGCGGGGGAATTATCAACGACCAAACGGCGCTGGTGCCCATGATGATTAAACCCGCTGGCCTGAAAAAGGGCGAGGGAAGGGAGGACTACTACCAACACGTTAACTTCCTTTCTACCCTTCTCGATATGATGAACCTTCTGCCCCCGGAAAATCTGGACGGCTATTCGGTCCTTAAGGAAAAGAAGAATTTTCCTTACATAACTCTTAGCGCAAACAGGTGGTGGCAAAAAGACGGCCTCCTGAAAGACTGGGAAGCGGTAGAGGATGTCTCCGCATTGGAATTCAATAGAAACAGGTAACTCGATGGGATACTTTTTGATCAAGGTGAAACATTAATTCCGGGTAAAAGCTTTGCGGTTTAATATGCGCTTCATAATATGTTAAGACACTTAGAAAGAGAGCAATTATCGCAATACCGGTAGCAACTTCCACCTTGCCTAAGAATCTAAGAAAATACTGGAAAAGAGCTTTCAGATGAGGAAAAAGAAGAAATTAATAAGAACCTGCTTAAATTAAAAGATGAAATTGCTGATATAAAAGTGAAAGTCAGATCGTCAAGCTCATGGAAATCTACGCTTGGGTCGGACTATACAATTGATCGTATGTGTGCAGCTATAACGTGTGTTCCTTATGCGCTTGTAAAAAAAGGGGGCGGTGAGGTAAATGTCATTGATCTCAAGCCCTCTCTTTAAAACAGCTTCTCTGAAGTTCCTGGCATTATCGGCCTGAACCAGTCGTCTTTCAGCTTGTCGGCTATTTCGCCGTCGCCGCGCCCTCCACCTTAATCTTTTTCTTTTCCGGCTCAATCTTCGGCAACGTCAACTTCAGAACACCGTTTTTAACGGCGGCCTTTATGCCGTTCCTGTCGATTGTGTCCGGCAACGTGAACACGCGCCTGTAATCGCCTGTTTCGTACTCGGCGTATGCCGTATCTATTCCCTCGGAAGCGGTATCCGCCGATATGGCGTTGACGGTCATGGCGTTTTTCTCAACGGTTATGTCGGTCGTCTTATCGTCCGCGCCGGGAACATCCAGCGTTATAAGGAATGCACCGTCCGTTTCGACAATATCCGCGGCGGGAATGAATACCTTTTTCAGGTTTCCCCTGCCGGACGTCTTTGTTTCTTTTTTTTCAATTTCCTTTGTGGTCATTTCGTTTACCTCCTTGGTTAAACCGATTTCACATCAATGGTTCTCGGTTTCTGTTCTTCCGGTGTTTTGATATCCACAGTCAGGATACCTTTGCTGAAGCTGGCTTCGATGCCCTTGGGGTCCGCCCTGAACGGCAGTTTTACCGTCCTTGCGAAATCAACGTGCCTTCGTTCCCTTCGGCGCCACGCAACATTTTCTCCTTGTCCGTTTTCGGCGGCTTTGCCGCGCAGGGTCAGTTCGTCTCCTTCCACCGAAACATCGAGCGATTTAGGGTCGATGCCGGGCAGCTCGGCCTTCAACGTAATTCCATCGCTGTCCCGATAGGCGTTCACGGCGGGATAGACATCCTCGGAATCGAATCTGATCCCGTTAAAAAAGCGGTTGAATTCCCGCTCGAAGGCGTCGGTGTCGTGAAGGAAAGACCTTACGTTTGCCGGTGTGCATTCTGTAATAAGCATTTTCAAAACTCCTTTCCTATAAAGGTTTTTCTTTTTTAATCTCTATGACATATAGATAAGACCGGAAAAAGTTTTGTCAAGCCCACGCCGCGCCAATGATTGCCACGGTTCATTTTCAGCCGTAATATGGGGAATTATACGGTTTGCGCATTGCCGCCGGCGTCCGGGTTATCGAACGTTGGGACGCAACGGCGCATCTACATGCGATTTTGTAAATCCGATTAAACTATTTCGCTTCGGAAAATACCGGGTGCTTTGTGCCGTACTTCGTGTCGTGAAGGATAATCTGTTTTGCCAAGAGCCTCGATTCGTTTATAACTAGCGGCCCCTGCAGGTTTGCCGTCATCCCCTTCGGGTCCTCGGGAATTGTAACGATCACTTTTATCGTTATGTCTTCCTTGGATTTCACCTGAAGGGTCTCAAGGTCGTCGTCGCTTATATCGAACTGGTAATCGTCGCAAAAGAGAAACGGGTCCACCGTTACGAAAGCCAGGTTGCCGTGGTCAACCGCCTGGAAGAGCTCGAAAGGCGTATCCTCCATGAACGGCATGAAGGCGTAACGTTTGTAATTCGGAAAACCCACCATCCCTTCGTTAAGCGTGATTATCTTTGCGGGATCTATCTCCACTTCGCCGAAGCGCGCGGTTGCTATTTTCATTTGGCTTTCCCTCCCATGCCCTTCATCAGGCTCGTGAGGGTTTCCATATTGGCATGCTGCCACGAGGACGCCAATTTGTTTTCTTCCTGTATCTTGGCGTAAATCTCTTCCCTGTGGATTGCCATCGAGCGCGGCGCCTCTATGCCCAGGCGGACGGAGCGCCCCTTCACTTCCATTATGGATACCTTTATGTCGTCCCCTATGTTTATCGATTCGCCCGCTTTTCTCGTTAGTATCAGCATACGGTTTCTCTCCTGGTAAAATGTGGGAATCCTTCCCCCCGTCGTGCATCAATAGGTTATTCATATATCGCTAAATCCTCAAGCGCATAATTTACTATCTCAGAAAGTCCAACAGTGACGGTTGTATTATCGACGCCGAGGCCTTTGCGGTCGCCTGATAGGCAAATTGTAAAAGCGCAAGGTCCGAAGCGGCCTTAGCCATGTCCGCGTCCTGCACCTCGGACAACTGCACAGTCGTGTTGAAATTGGCAATTTCAAGGTTGTACCGGGTATTCTCTATGCGGTTTACGCGCGCGCCTATGATGCCGCGCAGTTCGGAGATATTTCCAATTGCGGTATCCAGGTTCTCCAGTTGCCCCAGAATTCCCGTGAGGTCGTCCGCGTTCAGCGCCGCCTCCAGCCTTTGCAGGGTGGTTATCAGGTTTTTGCCACCGCCGATGCCCAGCATTTCCGCAGTGTTGCCGTTGATGTCTTTCGCGTAGGCCACGGTGGCCGAGTTGTTAGAGGCAAGCGACAGCGAGGTACCCGCAGAGTTTATCGACGCGGTAACGTTAGCGCCCGAACCGTTGATGGCGCTTATTACGTCGCTTACCGTCGTAGCCGTAGAGAACGAAATGGTGGCCGAAGCGGAACCGTTTACAACGGAAATGTCGTCGAAGGTTATGCCGCTTCCCCCGTAAAGATCGCTAAGGAGCGTGCTTCCCGTAAGGGCCGGGTTAAGGTTGTCGCCCGTGAAGGCGCTTAAAGGCCTGGAGCCGACTATTCCAAGATCGGCGGCCGTTGTACCGCCGGATTCGGCAATCGTCAGCGATTGATTTATCGACGCCAGAGCCGTGTTGTCCGTTATTTCTATCGCCATCCCGTCGGAGGAAATGGACGCGGTAACGTTTGCGCCCGAAGCGTTGATTGCGTTTATTACGTTTCCAATCGAATTGCCGGCCCCAACGGTAATGGTGCCCGTACCGCCGGCCCTGTCGGTTATGGTGAAGCTTCCCGCGCTTATTCCGCCGCCTCCGTTAAGGGTCGAGACGGGGGTCGTATTGCTTAGGCGCGGGTGAAGGTCGGCGGTAAGGAAATCCGAAGCAAGCACGGAAATATCCATCTGGTGTCCTTCGCTTATCCCCGCCGTGATGGCCGAATAATCGCCCACGTAATTCCCGCTGGAATCAAGGGGCGCTATGTTGGATGTGCGGCCCGAAAATATATACCCTCCCTGAAGCTGAGTGTTTCCTATCTGTATGGCCTGTTCGATCATCGTGTGAATCTCATGCGCCGCGGTCCTGCGCGTTGCGGCGGTTGCGGTGGCGTTCGACTGCTGTATCGCCAGTTCCCTTGCGCGCACTGAGAGTTCGCCTGCCGAGCCGACGTAACTTTCGGATGTATTAAGCGAGGACGCCGCCCTTGAATCGATTTCCTGAAACTTTTCGTTTCTGCCAAGGAGAAGTTTATAGCGCATTATGTCGGATGCGGCCAGAGGGTCGTCGGACGGCCTGTTCACGCGTTTTCCGCTTGCGAGTTCTTCCTGGCTTTTCAGCATGCCCTCGTTCTGGCGATTGAGGCTTATCAGCGTGTTGTTGTACATCATGCGGTTAGTTACTCTAAATGTCATATCCCTTTACCTCTTTATACTTATCGGTTGTACGATATGAATCCATTACTTCATGTTTAGGAGCGTTTGCAGCATTTCATCGACGGTTGTTATAACCTTGGCGGCGCCGCCGTAAGCGTGCTGGAACTTTACGAGGTTTATCATCTCCTCGTCCAGCGAAACGCCGGATATCTGCTCGCGAAGGTTTGAAAGCTGATTCGATACGGCCTCTTGCAGCGCCCTTCCGCTCCTTGCCTGTAATGCAGACGAGCCGACACCGCCGACTATGGAGCTGAAATAGTCGCCGAAAGTGTACGTGCCGGAAGCCGCGTTCGTGGGGTCCCACGTTCCTCCTACCCTGTTAAGGTACTGGAGGTCGGCGATATTATTGGCCATCGCTCCGTCTCCGCGCAAGGTCGTTATTCCCGCGGCGACGCGGTTGGTGTTGGTTTGCACATTTGAATTCATCGACATGCTGACGGCGGCGTCATTCGAGGCGCTGATATCGAACGTATCTCCGGCCGCCGGCGCCCCTGTTATCGATATCGATATTCCACGGTCGGCAAAGAACGTTAGCGGGCTTCCGGAGGTGTAGGAAAATGTTCCCATGGAAGAGCCGTCATCCCGATTATAAACGGTGTAGTTTCCGGCGCCGTCGAAGGTAAAGCGGTAATGCGCCAGATCGACTGATTCCGGGTTCGTAACCGTGCCGGGATTCAGAACACCGTTGCCGGTGTTGTTTACTCCCGCCCTTCCGCCGGGCGTCAGTCCGTTAAAGAAATTGTTCCCTGTACTTCCGTCCAGGCCGTAGCCGGACGAATGCAGGCGGTTCACGTCTTTTATTATCGAAGCCGAAAAGAGGTCCAGATCGTCCAGCACGTCGAGGATATCGTTGTCCCTTAAAGTCATCCACTGGCCAATCTGTCCGCCCGAAAACTCCGTGCTGATATTCGTAAGTCCGCCGGACGAATCCTGCCAGTATATGGAGCTGGTTTCCGGATCGCTGGAATTTATGTTTGTGGACAGTTCGAACTTCTGCTGGCCTATCACAAGGGGACGGCTGTTGGTAAGCATGACCACTATTTCATTGTTGCTCTGCTCGAAATACGTAACGTCGGTAAATGTAGCGAGATCGTTTAGAAGCGCCTCTCGCCGGTCGCGGAAATCGTTGGCTGTAATGCCGTTCACTTCCGATTCGTGTATCTTTATGTTCATCTCCACGATCTCGTCCGTTATGCGGTTGATTTCCGGAATGACGCCCTGGATCTTCAAATCTATGTCTTTACGCAGCCTTTTAAGATTCGCCGCCACCGTGGAAATGTTCTGTGTGAGCGATATCCCTTTTTGTATCACGTCCTGGCGTTCCACCGCGTTGGACGGATTGATGCCGAGGTTGGAAAAGGCCTGGAATAACTTTCCCATATCGTTGTTTATACCGGCATCGCCCGTCTCGTTGAGAAGGATGTCCATGATGTCCATGACCCTTTCCCTTGCTTCCCAACTTGAAAGGTCGAAATTATTTTGCAGCCTCTGGCCGAAGAGATACGAATCGAACCTGCGCTCGATGCCTCCTATCGTCACGCCGCTTCCTATCATATGGTTTCCGAAGCTTACCGGCTGGGAGGCCCGCAGTTGTATGTCCTGTTTCGTATAGTCGGGGTTCGATACGTTGGCGATGTTCTGGCCCGTAACCTCGATGGCCGCCTGCTGGGTCAGCAACGCCCACTTGGCCGTATTCATCGCTCCATAGATGTTCATCTCAGTAAGACTTCGCTACCAGCCTTCCCGAGGGAAGGACGCTGTTTATTACTTTGCCGCTTGAATATGTTTCGCCCGGTCCAATGAACTTGTTAATGAACTGCAACGAACCGAGCGTCGAGCCCATGGCCCTGTTTATCAGGCGGCCGTTGAAATCGTTGTGATTTTGATTTAGTTTTGCGGCGTCTGCAAGCCTTTCGCCGACAGCAAGGAGTTTTTCCCCGTTGGCCGAATTCGGATCGAGTTGCGCAAGATAGCTTAAAGTTATTTCCGAAGACGGCATGTTCAGTTTGGCGCCGATTTTTTCAATGAGCGAGCGGCGCGCCTCTTCAAGCATCTTCAGCTTGAGCACGATGGTTTCCTTTGCCTTTATTATTTCGTTAAGCGCTTCAAGGCTTCGGCTCTGGATGACGTCCTTTTCCCGGTCGCTTTTTTCGGCAAGCTGATCGTACAGGTCTGCGTTCTGTTCGAGAATTTTTATAAGCTGGCTGGTCAATTTCATTGGCAACTTCATTTTTCCGTCTCCGCGGCGTCTTTCGCATTCGGGTTTAAATAGGCGCCCGACAGTTTGTTATATACCGCCTGCGCTATGCCGCTACTCCCGTTCTCGGCCATGCTCTGCGCCATCTGGTCGTCCATCATGGACTTATATATCTCTTCGGCATTTCCGCCGTTAAGATAATCGTTTTTCGGCACCGTTTTGCGCATGGCCTTCACCACCTCTTTAAGGAAAATGGATTCGAACTCCACAGAGAGTTTCTTTAGCGCTGCAAGCTGTTGTTTATTTTCCTTCGGCAGGCCTTGCGGTACGGGGTTGAAAACTATGTTCATTACAATATTTCCAGTTCCGCGCTTAGTGCGCCCGATGCGCGCAGCGACCTGAATATCGCCAACAGGTCCCCCGGCGATACGCCCAGCGCGTTGAGCGCGCTTACCAGTTCGTTTATGTTGGCTTTGGATTTTGATTCGTTTGCATTTTCCTTTTGCGCGGGCGAAAGCGACTGCGGGGTACTTCCCTTTTTTATTTGTACGTTTATGTCGGCAAAGCTTATCGCCACGTTATTTATCTCCACGCGTTCGCCCACAACGACCGTTCCCGACATGCGATCCAGCACCACCTTGGCCTTTATATCCCTTTCAACTTCGAGGGATTCCACCTGCGAAATGAAACTGAAAGAAGTCCCCTTAAAATCGGGCGGCACTGCAAGCTCTATAGCCGTGGCGTCCAGTCCTGTGGCGGTATTCTCGCCGAACTTCGCGTTTATAACGTCGACCACCGAGTTGGCGGTAGTAAAATCCGGCTTGTTCAATAGAAGCTCGAACCTCACCTTCCGGTTGAAATCCAAGTTGATTCCCTTTTCGATTATCGCGGCGTTGGGGATTTTTCCCGACGTCATCTTTCCGCGGCCCTTTTTGCCCTCACCTGCAGGATCCTTTTTAAGGGTCCCCTGGGCCAAGGCGTATACCTCGCCGTTTGCGGCGCGAAGAGGCGTCATAAGCAGCGTTCCGCCGGCAAGGCTTTTAGCGTCGCCCATTGACGAAACGGAAATATCTATCACCTGTCCCGGCCTTGCAAACGGTGGCAGGGAAGCTGTAACCATTACGGCGGCGAGGTTTTCCACCTTCAGGTCGCGCAGGCTGCGCGTGTCCGAGGTTCCTATATTCCTGCCGGTGAGCTGGCGCACGTCGATGGTTGTGCCCAGCCTTTTTAACATGCTTACAAGGGTCTGTACGGTGAAAGGCGACTTGGCAGACTTGTCGCCGGTATTTTCCAGCCCCACCATAAGGCCGTAGCCTAGAAGCTGGTTTTCCCTCATTCCGCTGAATCCGGCGATGTCCTTTATGCGCGCCGACGACGCGTCGTACGGAACCGCAAACACCGCCAGCAGCAGCGCCAATACCAGTCTTTGCATAATGCGTTTCATGTCAACCTCCTAAAAGGGCCATATATAATCGAGGGTCTGGCCGATCCATCCGCTTACTTGGCTCCTGTCCAGTTGTCCCACTCCGTCGTACGATATTTCCGCGTTGGCGATTTTTGTTGAAAGAACCGAATTGTCGTAACTAATATCTTCGCGGCGCACCAATCCCTTTACGTGTATATACTGGTCGCCGTTGTTGATCCGTAGTTTACGCCTTCCGTCAATCCTCATTGTGCCGTTCGGAAGAACCTCGATCACGAGCGCGGAAATCGTCGATATCAGCCTGTCGCTACGGCTAGTGCTCCCCTCGCCCGTGAATTCGCTCCCACCTCCAAACGAGAATTCGGTTGCGTCCTGGGTGGGGTCGGTGCTGAGGCTGAAGGCGTGGTCGTTTTCCCTTAGCGTCGCGGTATACGCCCCGTTGGAGGCGGTTGTCTCTTCAACAAGGTGCACAGTTATGATATCGCCCACACTTGTGGCCTTGTTGTCCATAAAGAGCGAATTCCTGGAATTCTCGCCCGGCCAAAGCGAACCTTCGGAAACGGGCTGGGTTTTTATTGCTTTCGGTTCGGCCACTTCGGGTTCCGGTATCGTTTTGGCGCAGGCCGAGGCAATCAAAAGCACCACCGCCATCGCCAAAAGTTTAAAGTTGCGTTTCCTGCTCACTTTGCATTCTCCTCAATCAAAAAGTAACTTTTACGACAGAGTCGTCGATTATTTGCGCGTAGATCTTTTTGTTCGATCTCAGGTTTACGACAGGTATCATGTCTCCTATCGATCCGTCTTTCTTGGCTACTCCTCTTGAAGTAACTTTTACGTTATTGTTTTCCGCTACTATCATCACTATGTCCTCTGCCTTTATATCCGGCGGCCTTGCAGTGTCTGAAACTCGGATTTTCTGTCCGGCCCGGATGTTTCTTTCGGCCATTTGACCTATTACAAGGTCAATTTCTGTGCCCAAACCGGAAAAGGGCGTGGTGATTTTCCTTTTTTCAAGAGCCACCATTCCTTCGTCGATGGTCTGGCCGCGCTTGATTTTCTGTTTTGCCACAACGACATCGGCGAAAAGCTCCACATTCGCGGTTGCGGTTAACCTTTTGATTAACTTATCGTTAATATAAAAATGGTACGCTATCGTAAGTGTCCGCCCGTTATGCGCGCTACGCAAAAGGCTAATTTCGTATCTATCGAAATCCACCGGGATTTTCCTGTATTGAGGCAGGTTTATTCTGGCCAGTTTCCATTCGGTGATGGGGGGCTTTATGGCCGAATCGAGGAAATCAATGGCCGCGTTCCTCATCCAAGAGGCATTTTTTTCTTGATAAAGGGAAATTTTTTCCTCTCCGTCTCCCTCGCCGGTGCGGTCCGCGGCCCGCGCCCCTCCCGAAGGAAGGACTATCAGGCAAACCGCCAAAAGAAGCCACGAAAAAAGATGTTTATTGAAGTTCTTCATTTTCTTTACCGCTTGGTGCCGTTAGCGGTTTGCAGCATTTCGTCCGCTGTCGTTATGGCCTTGGAGTTCAGTTCGTATGCTCGCTGGGCCATTATCATTCCGGTAAGTTCCTCAACGACGTTAACGTTCGAGGATTCTATATACCCCTGCAACAGGACTCCCAGCTCGTTTTCTCCGGGAATACCCGCATTAGCGGTTCCGCTAGCGTCCGTTTCCGTGTACAGCCCCGAGCCCATTGCAAGAAGGCCGGCCGGGTTTATGAAGCTTGCAATCTCAATCGTTCCCAAAATGTTTGGCGTTGTCGAACCCGCTTGCATAACAGAGACCTCTCCGTTTTCGGCAATCGAAATCGATGTCGCGTCCTCGGGAATTGTTATCGCAGGCTCAAGGGGCAGTCCGTCCGAGTTGACAAGCATGCCCGAACTGTCCGACCTGAACGTTCCGGCGCGAGTATATGCCACCGAGCCGTCAGGCTGTTGTATCTGGAAAAATCCCCTTCCCTGTATGGCTATATCGAGCTGGTTTTCGGTTTGAAGCATGTCGCCCTGCGTTAAAAGTTTTGTAACGGCGGACAGCTTGGAACCCATTCCTATCTGAATGCCGGTCGGCACCTGGTTGCCCGTAGGTGTTGCCGTGCCCGGCATCTTTAGCGTCCTGTAAAGAAGGTCCTGGAACTCCGCCCTGCTGCGCTTAAAGCCCTGCGTGTTTACGTTGGCCAGGTTATTGGCAATTACGTCGATGTTTTGCTGCATCGCACTCATGCCGGTTGTGGCGGTGAAAAGTGATCTAATCATTGTTTGCTCCTTTTATTCGGTATCGTTTATTACGCCCTGCCAACATTGTTGATGAGGCGTGAATCCATTTCGTCGTGCGTTTGAATCGATTTTTGATACGCTTCGTATGTTCTTACGGCGGTAATCATGCGAGTGATCTCCGCCATTGGGTTTACGTTTGAACCTTCAATATAGCCCTGCCTTACCGCCGTCTTCGATTCGACGGCCTGCTCGGGCGCGAGGGACTCGAAAAGGTTTTTACCTCTTTTGGCAAGAACCGCTTTATCCGGGAAGTCGATAACCCTTAATTTCCCCAAAAACCGGTTGTCCGTTTTGGAAAAGACGGAACCTCCCTCGTCTACGGTAAAGTTGTCCCTGCCTACCGTTATCTTTTTCCCGGTTATATCAAGGAACGGGTTTCCGCCCGTAGTCGTAAGCTCGCCCTCGGCGCTGACAGACAATGTGCCGCCGCGCGTCAGTCGTTCGCCTTCGGGAGTCATCACCGAAAAGAACCCGTCGCCGCTAAGGGAAATGTCGTACATATTTCCGGTTGGTTTAAGGTTGCCCTGTGAAAAATCGACGTAGCTTTGGGAAGCTATCATGTAGGTCGAATCGTGCATGCGTTTGGAAAGATATCCCTGGTCTATCTCCCGCGTGGTTGGAAGGTCGGCCTTCGGGTCGGTGCTTTCCTGCAAATACGCCTCGAACAGCAAGTTGTCGCTCTTGAAACCGGGCGTGTTTACGTTTGCCAGATTATTGGCAATAACGTCCATCGCGCGCTCCTGCGCCATGCTTCCGCTAACCGCAACGTACAGTCCTTTTTCCAAAATTCCTCCTGTCAAAAAAATTTACTAAACACATAAAGGGCAAAATGTATGCCAGACGGTTTGAACCCAACGGTAAGGGGGGGATCGGGAGCGGTTGTTAAAGGGTAAAGCTCTTAATATCAGGCATATACCAGCCAATTCGATGCGGCGCGGATAACCCTCGCGCGTTTGCGCAAAGCTCTTGAGCGGCGGCATTTAACCGATTGGCGGAATTTTTTTCACTGCCCGGCGTCAATAGTCCGTCGTTTTTCACTAAGCCAAAGACTAAGACAGCCGCTTACTTTAAAGGCGATATGGTGGTATAAAACTATGTAATTTGTATTCGTACCTGAAACGGGAATGTTAAAAGGGAGTTATGAGAACGTTTGCGATTCTTTTTATATTGTTTTTTGCCGCTTCCAACCTTTACGCGCAAGCTTTTGCCGGTGAAGCGGAGATTGCCGAAGGCGAAACGGAATTTGGCGGGTACGTCGAGTTCACTTACTTCAACAATCGCTCAATCGCATGGACCGGTTCGGAAGCGTCTTTCAAGCCGCGCGTCAAGGCCGACATCGTTCACGCCATTTACGACGATGTAATCATTCGCGTAAAAGGCGAATGGACGCCGTCCGTAAACAATAACTCCATAAATTACACCGGGCTTAAAAAAAAGGAAGGATACCCTGAAGACGCCTACATCTTGTTCAACAACCTCCGGGGACGCGGGATCGAACTGCGCCTCGGCGTCGTAAAGGTTCCCTTCGGCCATTTCGACACTTTTGCATACGACGACGAAAACAGGCCGATGTCGTTTTCACGCACTCGCGAATGGGATTACGGAATGCGGCTAGACGCCAGCTTTAAGTTGCTGGATATTTCGATTGCGGTAATAGACGGCGACGGGCGCGACGGCACGGACGCCAACAGCGCCAAGTCGGCGGCAATGCGGCTGGCGTTTCCATCTATTAAAAGCGGCGCTTATCCCGAAACGCTGGAATCTACCAAATACCCGAACCCGAAATCGGCCAATCCGGACGGCGGCTTCAAATGGCGGCTCGGCCTGTCGGCCTACGCGGGGAATAAATACTCCACGCCGATAAAAGTAAAGAACAACCACTACGGCGCGGATTTGAAGGTCGATTTGCGGTTTATCTCGATGAAGGCGCAGTACACATATATGGAAGGCGGGTTCACCGACCCCGCGGAGGCTTCGCAGGATTTAAGCGGGTACGGGTACAGCGACGCCGTTACGGGAACAACCGACACATTCCCAAAGGGGAACGCAATCGTTGTGGAAGTAACGGCGGGCGTTACGCCAAAAACGATGGTGACGGTGATGGCCGAAAGGTACGAGCCCGATTCCGAAAGCGACGGCACCGACCGGCAAAAGTTAAGGACGAGGTTTGTATTCGGAATAAGGTACGAGATGCGACCAAAGATTTCCGCCGCATTTTTCTTTACGCAGAACAACAACCCGTACTTCGATTCGATCTCGGCCATAAATACCGGGAGGGGCGACAACGTATTGCAAATGGGGATAGCTGCCGATTTTTAAACAGTGCACGGATGTTATATCCGTCTTCTTCGCTAAGCGCCCTTCCCACGCGCCTCTGCTTTAAGAAGTAAGATTTAAAATCACTCACGCGTTGGCGATGAGGCATTTCAAATAAGCGCCTTCCGGAAAACCTATCGGGTGGTCAACCGCGTGTTGCGAGCGTTCGATTTCTTTAAGATTGCGGTTAACGCCGCGGGCGGACTCAAAAACCGCGCGGAAAAATTCCTCCGCCGTCACCCGGCTTGAGCACGAGCACGCAACCAATACTCCGCCGCGCCGCAACACGCCCAGCGCCAGCCGTGTAAGTTTGGAGTATGCCTTGATGGCGCCTTTAACCTCGCCCTTTTTTTTTGCGAAGGGCGGCGGATCGACAATTACCAAATCGTAACTCTTCCCATCGCGGCGCAACTTTTCCATCTCCTTAAAGGCATCGCCGGTAATATAGATTTGCCGGCAGGCGGCGATGCGTTCGCCAGTGATGCCGGAGGCACCGGAATTAAGGCCGAAATTTCGTTTTGATGCTACGATAGCTATTTTGGAAATATCGATGCCGGTTACCGATTTCGCCCCTCCCCTTGCGGCGTAAAGTGAAAACGCGCCGCAATAAGAGAAAACGTCTAAGACGTCTTTGCCGCCGGAAATCTTTTCCACCCGCGCCCGGTTCTCACGCTGGTCGAGGAAGAACCCCGTCTTTTGCCCTTTTACCGGATCAACTTCGAAAAGGAGTCCGTTTTCTTTGAACACAACGGCTCCATCTACACCGGCTTTATTGAAAGGCGGCCCGAAAATAACGCGCCCGTTTTCCAGCCCGTGCAGATGTTCCGGTCGCTCGCAACCGAGGCGGTTTATCCGCAAGACGACACGCTCCACTTGTGATACAACCTCTAAAAGAGCCGCCACGACATCCGCCAGGTGCACAACCCATGCGGCGGTGTAGATTTTAACGACGAAACTATTTGCGTACCTGTCTATCACCAACCCCGGCAGGCCGTCGTTTTCGCCGTGGACCAAGCGATAGCCGTTTGTGCCGCCTCCCTCAAACGCCGCAGATGAAGATAAAAAATTTCGTATCTCAGCCGCCGCGCGAATTTTAGCGGCAAACCAGCCGATGTTTATTTCCGCCGGTTTTTTGTTTTGCAGAACGCGCACGCGGATAGGCGAAAAAGGATCGTAAATGCCGATAGCCAAAAAATTGTTGTTGCGGTCGTAAATTACCGCAAGGTCGCCGGGGCCGCCGTTATGGCTTTGCTTTTTTATTGCCTGATCGAAGAGCCACGGGTGGCCGCCGCGTATTTGCCGTTGCGCGTCCGGTGTTATATGTATGGCCATACGCCTTTCGTTGGGGCGCGGTACGGATTTTAGGGAAGGTATTTCCATCAGGCGGGGGTTAACGTTTGTCGGCGCAGTGTACGCATTTCAACGATTCCGGCATAAGCTCCAGCCGTTTTAAAGGGATCTCTTCTCCGCAGTCGATGCAGATGCCGTAGTCGTCGCTATCGATCCGGGCCAGCGCGGCCTCCGCCACGCTTTTTGCCTGAATCGCCTCCATCCGGGTGAGGCGGCCTATGGCGTTGTCCGGGGGAATCGGTTTCGTCTGCTTTTTGAGCGACGCTATTTCGCACTCCAAGGCGGCGAGGTCGGCAACGATTTTCACCTTTAGCCTTGCGCGGTCCGTTTCTTCCATGCCAATGATTATAAATAAATAAGCCCTTCAAATAACAAACCTTTTGTGTGGCGATTGAAGAGGCATTTTGAAGGGCGTGTGCCGCATACATCCGAATACCGCCCGTGGGAAATTATGAACTTAGAGAATTATTTCTGACATCTACTTCTGCTTTCAGCATTAATTGCTGAGCAATATTCATTTGTAGGGGTTTTTCTGGCCAATTAATTATATTAGCGTGGAGGGGGTGTGGAGTAGGTTCGGACTCTATCTTTAATTTACAACCCTCAATATTTTTGATTATACTAACACTAAAAAGGGCTCTTGCTTTTGCCAGTTTACTTCTTCCAACCCCAGCGTATTTATCACCGATTTCCCATATTACGGAGGGCTCTACACCAGATGTTCTGAATACAGATAACTCATCAATGCTAGTGTTTTGATTTAGTCTCGGCAGAAAGTCCTTAAATCTCTTGGCTTTTTTAGTGTTTCGGTTAAAAGATTTTGAATCAAAAAGATATCGGCTTATTTCTTCGGAATCAGCAAGCAAATTAGGCCTGCTTTTTCCCTGATATCGTTCTGATTATGTTGGAAAGGATCTCTGGCGGAATCCAAAATCCTTCAAATTTTAAAACACCCCAATTCTTGCTATTATCTTCGAATATACCCGAATAGTTGATTTCCCCACTTTCGGCAAAACTAACAGCAAAAGTAGAACCAGCCTCTTCATTATCCCATTGAAAAGCTACGGACCCATCTGGCTCCGACAATATTTCATCCGGTAATATTTCAACAACAGGAAAATTTTTTATGAACTTATGCGCTTGTTTATGTGAACCAAGTTTTATTGGTAATGCGCCATAGTTATCTATATTTCCTTCCAAGGATTCCTCATAAAGGTTATTAAGGTTTTCTATTAGCTCGTCCTGTTTGGTCTTTTTTACAAGAAATAAATAATTCAAATACAAATCATTTTCTACATCATCAGATATTTGTTCTGTATAGCCTGCGCTTGCACTGACTCCAGCAGATATATCAGGGGTTGGTAGTGGGAAATCAATAATTCCGGCAACTGCACCATTCATTTGTAAAGCCCTATTCCTTCTTCTGTTAGGCTATTAAAAAAAATATCGTTCTTAAAGTTTCTTAATTTTTCGAGAACATCAAGTATCATACCTTCATTATATTCCATAAAATCTGAATAAAAAACATCAATGTCCAAAATTACGGGAAGTGATTCCTCGCTAATTTTATTATGGTCTAATGCCAAAGCAATTGTTGAAGAAGCAGGTATCTCACTATTCTTAATAATGACTCTGTTTAGGAAACCTTCAATGCCTCCGCTTACATTCTCTGGAATTTTTGGAGGACGAGACAAATATCTTTCTAGGTAATTTCTATCTTTTGGCAAGTTTAAATTATTTATATACCTTACCCCTACTCTTGAAAAAGAATTAATTCTTTCCCCAATATCAAATCTTTGCCATACATTCATCGCTTCGGTTGAAAATTCATTCCATGTTGAATAAGGCCCCACACTACTAAAAGCGTATCTATCAGTTCGTAACTGAACAACTCTGTTTTTTTCTGTAGAGGAAAGTATAAGCATTACAGGGCCCAAATCTTTCAATTGGGGTAATGGTTCCTTTTTACTAAAATGCCATTTCATTTCCTTTAGTGCCTTCTCTTCTTTGAGGGGGAATTTATCAGTTATGGTATCGCCCATTTTTTTTAAGGCGCTAAAATCTAAAGATGAGTCCGGGGAAAATCTAAATTCAATGACTGCTTCAGCAATAGGAGCTTTGCTTAACACAGGATAATTAGCCATATATTTCAAAATATACTAACAGAAAAAGGGTTAAATTATCCTTCATATTATAGTTCATTGGTGTCCGGTCAAATAGTGAAGCCCGTAAGCTTTGCTATTACTCATTCATTGAGGGCGGGATGAAAACCTGGCGCGGTTTGGCGCCGTCGGCGGGACCGACCATTCCTTTGGCTTCCATCGTCTCGATTATTCGCGCGGCGCGGTTGTACCCTATCCGCAGTCTTCGCTGAACCATGCTGATGCTCGCTTGCCGCGTATCCGCAACCAATTCGACGGCCTGTTCGAAATACTCCTCGTCCACCTCGTCGCCGTCCATCGCGCCGGCTTCGACGGCCTTTTCGTGCGCCTTCAAAATATTCTCGTCGTAAATCGGCCTCCCCTGCTTTTTGAGGAACGTCACGGCGCGTTTCACCTCGTCGTCCGAAACGAACGGCCCGTGTATCCTTTGCAGACGCGATGTGCCGGGCGGCAGGAAAAGCATGTCGCCCTTGCCGAGAAGCTTTTCCGCCCCTATCGTATCGAGAATCGTCCGGCTGTCCACGCGCGAAGATACCTGGAATGAAATGCGCGCAGGGAAGTTCGCTTTTATAAGTCCCGTCAGCACGTCGACGGACGGCCTTTGGGTTGCCACTATCAGGTGGATGCCCGACGCCCGCGCCATCTGCGCCAGCCGCGCCAGCGACATTTCGACGTCCTTGGATGCGACCATCATCAGGTCGGCCAACTCGTCTATCACTACGACTATATACGGCAGGGGCTTTAACGGTTCTTTTTCTTCGTCCTCGCCTTCATCGGTGAGCGGCCCGTCTTCGTCGTACGTTACGGCTTGGACGTCGGCTTCGTCTTCCATTGCCTTCTTTTTCGGTTTCTTTTTATTTTTTTCCTCTTCTTCAAGCTGATCGATCACCCACGCGTTGTATCCGCTTATGTTCCTAAAGCCCCTGTCCGCAAGGACCTTGTACCGGCGCTCCATTTCGCTTACCGCCCATTGAAGCGCGTTGGCGGCCTTTTTCGGATTAGTGACGACGGGCGCGATAAGGTGCGGTATGCCGTCATAGACGCTGAGTTCCAGCATCTTCGGGTCGATCATTATGAAGTTCACCTCGGCGGGCGTCGCCTTGTAGAGTATCGACATTATCATGCTGTTAAGGCCCACCGATTTGCCCGACCCCGTAGCCCCCGCCATGAGGATGTGCGGGATCCTGGACAAGTCGGTTACTACCGGCACGCCGGATGTACTCTTTCCCAGCGCCATCGTAAGTGTCGATTGCGAATCGACGAACTCGTCCGAAACAAGAATCTGCTTAAGGCCCACCGGTTCCACCCGCGCGTTCGGCACCTCGATGCCGACCACCGCCTTGCCGGGAACGGGCGCGAGTATCCTTACCGCAACCGCCCTCAGGCCCATTGCAAGATCGTCCGCCAGGCCCACAATGCGGCTGACCTTTACGCCCGCGGCCGGCTCGAACTCGTATAGCGTTATAACCGGCCCGGGGGAAACGGTTGTCACCTTCCCTTCTATGCCGAAGTCCTCCAGCTTTTTACTGAGTATCTGCGAGTTGACCAGAAGCTGTTTGTCGCTTTCTTCCCTGTCAACCTGTTTGGGATCGCTGAGGTAACTGAGCGGTGGAAGTGTGTAGTCCTCCATATCGCGGACGAAATTGAAAGTGAACTGTTCTGCATCGAGATTTCCATCAGGTTTTTTCTTCGCGTCTTCGTCTGTCTTTTTCACAATCGTCGGATTCTCATCTTCAAGTGTCGGCGGCTCTATGATCTTCGGCGCATCCGATCCGATTACTTCGGCGGCCTTTACCTTCAAGCTGTAACCGAATTGGGAAATAGCGCCCGCCAATATTCGGAACTTGCCAAGGAGCGCCGTTGCCGCCTCAACCGCCGCGCGGTACGCCTTGGCCGCGGCGTCTTTGACAAGCAACACGAATTCCGTTGCCGAAAGGCGCATGACGATAAGGAATGAAATGAAAAAGACGGTAAGAGCCACGATAGCCGCGCCCGGTTTTGCAAGGAACTTCACGAGGAACTTCCCGGCAATCAGTTTTCCCAGAATGCCGCCGCCGGGAACGTCTGCGTAATGGTAATACGGGTCTATCGGCCAGAAAATAAAAATGAAAGCGCAAGACGAAACGAGGAAAAGCGCCCCGCCGCCCAACAGCGAAGAAACGAACGAAAAGGGCTCGCTCCTGAAAAGTAGAAGGCCCAGCGCCAATGCGATCACCGGCAACGCGAACCCCGCGGAGCCGATAAGCTGAATTATCGCGTCCGAGAGGTACGCCCCCACGATACCGGCGTAATTGAGCGCTTGGGATTTTTCGGAAACGGCGTGGCTGAAAGACGGATCAAAGGGGTCATACGAAACCAGGCTGATTACCACCAGTATTGAAAAGGCTATCCAGAAAATACCGGCGGCTTCTTTAAAGATGCTATGTCGCAGTACGTTTTTCACAAAACCCATTAGTAGTATTTTACATCTAATTTTAACAGATTAGAAGTATTTTACGCTAAAATTTCGCTTGGCTCAAATATCGAATAATGGTCAGCAATGAAACTCGAAAGTATACGAGCCTATTTCGACCCTATCTTTGGATTTAAGTTCCGCCTCGGTGGATATTTTTTTTCCGTTAACTTTCAGTTTGCTCAGGCCGCCCATGAACTTAATAAAGTATTTATCGTCCGACTTCCTTATGGCCACGGCTACGTTTGCAACGGTAAGTCCCTTAATATGGATATCGACGTTATTGCCGGAACCCATCAGGGTTGTTTCTTTTTCGAGTTTATATGTAACTATCGCGCCTGAAGTGGCGGAGGAAGCCTGCGCCATTATCAGCCTGGCGGCCACGGCCTTTTTGGTCTTTTTCCCCTCCTCTTTCCGTTTTTGGGCCCTCATGATGTCTTCGGTATTTATCATCACTGTCATACCGGCGTCAGCGCCGCCCAGAAGGTTATCGGACATTCTTGGGGAGCCGGGATCGATAAATTCCAGTTCGAACTTTCCGATGTTGATAACGTCGCCGTGGCGAAGCTCGTGGCTGGCAATCTTGCCCCTGTTGACGAAAGTCCCGTTTGTACTCTCAAGATCGTGGATTGTATATAGGTTCCCATCGGAGGAGATGCGCGCATGTTTTGCCGAAACGGCGGGATTTTTCAGCACGACGTCGCTCGAAGTTCGCCCTATCGATATCTCACCCTTGAGTTCGATTTCCTGCACAACTTTATCGTCCAGTTTGATTATGATTTTCGCCATTGTTTTTGATTATACCTTAAAGGCGCATAGCGATAAATTATGGCGGCTGGTTAAGATCGAAAAACATTATCATCTCATTGCCGGTTTCGTTATATTCTATTGTAGACGCGAAAGCCCGCATAATAATGATTCCCCTGCCGTGAGTTATCAGCTCGTCGCTCACCTCTTTATTGAGATGCGGCCTCCAGTCGAAACCCGGCCCGCCGTCGGTTATTCTGAACATGGCTTTTTTGCCGCTATAGTCGTACTGTACCCTAACGGTGCGCCGATTGTAGGGGGGCGTTATTGATCTTTCTGCTATAAGGCGGTCAAACCGTTCAAAATCTTCCTCTTTCAGTTCTGAAGGAACCTCCAGGTTTCCGTGAATCATCGAATTGGTTATTGCCTCTTCCAGGGCAAGCTCCACCGCGCCCTTTTTTACGCTTCCGTAAATATCCTCAATCAGATCGGTAAGGTAAAGCGCCGTTGGGCGTATCGTCTCGATATTATTAGAAAGGACCACCTCTTTGCGCTCCACCATTACGAACTCGCTTATGTGCGTTGCTAACCGCGTTCTTTCCACTTCCTTTACCGCGGTTGAAAGTCTGCCTATTATCTCCGATATCTCGTGCTCGTCCTTTATCCCAAGATTGCCGGCCTGTTCCACGGCGAATGAACGTACCTGCTCGAGCTTTTTGCGCTCGGCCTCAAGCTCTTCCTCCCTGGCTTTTTTCTTTTCCTCCAGGACCCGGGCGGTTTTTGAAATACTACCGACAAGGAGATTGATCTCCTCTGTCCGAGGTAACGGGAAATCCAGGTTGAAATCCTCTTTCTCCATGCGCGAGATGTTTTCGGCAATCGATTTTACGGGGGCAAGTACGTCCTTGGCAAGGAGAAAATAAAAGAGGATTGCCAGCGAGGCAATTATTATGATATCGC
>JAZFVB010000147.1:0-6289 GCA_036447515.1 Nitrospinota bacterium | reverse complement strand
GGCGTTCCAAACCTTAACGGCGTCGCCTTTACATATTCCGACTGCGCCACCGGCGTGTGGGTAACGGGAGACAGCGGCGAACCGGTTTCGTACGCCGTTGCATCGCACGAATTTACTTTCCGTAATTACGATACCGGTAGTACGACCACCACCAGCGGCGGCACGTCAAGCGGCGGCGGCAGTATAGGCACAGCCTCTACACAAGGCGGCGCGACAAGTGGCGGCGGCCCCTTTGAAGGCGAAACGACAACTGAAGGCGATACCACAACTACAACTACTGCCGATACAACCACATACACTTCCACGTATGCTGGAATAGCGATAGCCGACAACGCCACAACGGAATCCACCTTGGACGTTTCCGACACCGGCACCGTTTCGAGCATGACGGTCGGGCTTACTATTCAACACAACTGGGATGAAGACCTGGACCTATACCTTGTAAGCCCATCCGGTACCAGCGTCGAGCTTTCCATCGGCAACGGCTCGCGCGGCGACCACTATACTTCGACTGTTTTCAGCGACTCCGCCATAACTTTAATAACGGCCGCTTCCGCGCCCTTTACCGGGACATACCAGCCGGAAGGTTCCCTTTCCGATTTCAATTCAGAAAACATTAACGGCACATGGACTTTGCGGATTACCGACGATACGCCGCAAAACGCGGGTATACTCGTTTCGTGGTATATATCAATAACCACACCCAATCCAAAAGGTTATTTGGCGGATGCCCAAATGACAGTCAATCACATGTCGGGCAGTTGCAGTGTGGCCACTAGCGATTCGTCGGGAAGCGATTCGGACACCGAGGTGGATATAGTCCTTACCTATCCCGATTGTACCGATGAAACGTACTCTAACCAATCGCTTTCAAAACCCACGGCTGGCAATAAAGGCTATAGCGAAAGGTATCTGGGCAAAGCGATCTGGGATACGGCCGTTGCGTTCATAGAAAAAAGCGGAGGTTCGCCAGTTTATGACATATTAAGCACCAAGGAAATCATTTCCCTTTACGCCAATAACATAACTAAATGGACGTCAAGCTATATCGGTAGCGGGACTACAAGCGAGACCACATCCAGCATAACTATGGTGGGCGATGACGTGGAAAAAAATTCCCATAACCTCGTTTACTGGCTGAGGGGAATAACATCCGGCATCACCGGCGGCAACTCGTCTTCGCTAATAAAGCAAAGCGTGCGGTTTACAACTTCGGAACAGGCGGAATTCGATTCCCAGACCTCGGCGATCAGCTTTAATTGATCTGGCCTCAAAAGCATTTTAAGAGTATCCTGTAACCTAAAATGCCGTAGGCAAATTAATGACAACGAATTTTTATTTGAATGCAGTCGCCAGGTTACTGGCAACCGTAACGCTTGCCCTTACCCTTTCCGCTTGCGCCACGGTGGCGGAGACGTACCAGGCCGCCGTGGAACCTTTGAGCCTGGAGCTTGTCCTTGACCGGATAAACACCTCCGCCAGGGCATTGGAGCTTGAGGAAATAATGCTGAAAGCTATGCCCATTTCGGCGGCATCAAAGTGGCCGAAGCAGGTTTCTTCCATGATACCTTCTGCCGAATACGGAAAGCTGGCGGCTATTGTCATGCAGGAGTCGCTTTACTCGATGAGGAGGGAGAGGCGTCAATCGACTTTAGGCAGGATTTCGGGAAGGACGCTCGGCGGGGCGTTCGGAGGTTTTACGTTTTCGCCTTCGCCGATAAAGATAAAGGTTCTCTACCACCAGGGCCTTTTGTTCAAGAACTTTCCGGACTTGTACTACATCCGCGAATATCTGGACCATGAACCGGGGGAAGAGGACATCGGCAACTTCGGCAGGAAAATAATCGGCGGTGATTACAGCCCGGTATTCAACAAGTCGTTTTATCGTTTTCTTAAATACTCCCCCGCATTCAAGCCGAAGCGTGAGCACTTTTTGGGTACGTTCGACGGAAAGAGCGTGGAGTTTTACCCCAATGTTACGGAAGCCGTTATTTCGCTGGCGGATAACCCCGGCGACCTTCGCGCCGCCCTTGACGCGATGGAAATAGTTTACGACGAAAGAAAGGAAAAGCTCAGGGACATTGAAGAAAAACTGGAGGAGATAAAGGACCTGAAGGAAGCGAAGGCGGGCAGGGCGGAAAAAAACAGAAGAAAAAATGAAATGAAAGTCCTGAAAGCTGAACTCGACCGGATAGGAAAAGATTACCGGGAGAAGATGAAAATATGGAAGGTTCAGGTTGCGGCCGTGAAAATGCAGAAAACGGCGTTAAGCGGCGAGCAGAAGGCGCTGGCCATAAACATACAGCACACCATCGACGCCACTAAGGGCCTTGGCAGGGATGCGGTAACCCTCCTTACCATCGCGCTTATAAAGCTCCCCCTCGCGTTAATGAACCTGCCCAACGAACTGGAAGAGCTGGCCTATTCCCCGATGGCGGGGCCGCGAATAGAACGCTTGATAAGGAATTCCGTTTCGCTTGGGGAAAACGCGTCCATCATAAAAAATGGGCTTAACCTTTTCGGCGACGAAGCGGATACGATGGACGGGTTGTTTGATGCAAGGGTGAAAATTAAGACGGCGGGCGGTTAGACAAGGAAACCCTCGCTCAATACCTGCGTCAATAAAAAGGTCAGCCCAAAAAGGCGTACCTTGCCATGAATAAAAGGGCGAGTATGTGGATCACCGGATGTGTCTTCGGGCCGCCGCCTATGCCGGTGTGCAGGAGGCTGTACGATATTATCCCTATAGACACACCTTCGGTTATCGAAAAAGCGAAAGGCATTATTACGATGCAAAGGAAGGCGGGGATGGCTTCTTCCGGCTTGCGCCATTCTATCTTCCCGGCAAGGGGAAGCATCAGCGAACCGACAGTTATCAGCGCGGGCGCGATTACCGGATAAAGAAACCGGCCTTCAGCAACTTCGTATCCGCCGCCTATCATCTGCGCCAACGGGTAAAGGAAAAGCGAAACGATAAAGAGAGCGCCCACGACGACTGACGTAAGCCCCGTCCTCCCGCCCACGGCCACGCCGGAAGAGCTTTCGATGTAGCTCGTTACCGTTGTGGTTCCCATAAGCGATCCCGCAACGCTGGCCGCGCCGTCGGAAAAGAGCGCCTGCTGGGCCTTGGGGAGCTTTCCGTCCTTCATCAGGCCCGCCCCCGAACAGACGGCGGTTAGCGTTCCGATTGTGTCGAAAAGATCGAGGATGAAAAAGATGAAGACGACGGTAATAACCTGCTTCATAGAGATCGCGCCAAAGATGTCGAGTTGGAGGAACGTCGGCGCAAGCGATGCGGGCATTCCGATAAATCCGTGCCACTGTGCGTATCCGGCAACAAGCGACCAAAGGGCCGCGAATGCTATTCCAATAAGTATTGCGCCGCGCACCTTTAGCGCCATGAAAAACGCTATCACGATCACCGCTATCATGACCATCGCCGCCGGGCCTTCCCTGAATGACCCGAACGAAACCAGCGTTGCGGGATTGTCCACGATAACGCCGCCCCATTGCATCCCGATGAACGCGATGAAAAGGCCTATCCCGACAGAGATGGCGAACTTCAGCGTAGGCGGCATCATCTGCACCACCTTGTCGCGCATTCCGAAAAGGGAAAGCGCCGTAAAGAGCGCTCCCGAAATGAATACCGCCCCAAGTCCCGCCTGCCATGTGAAACCGTATCCGCCCGTCGCCGTCGCGCCGACAACGGTAAAGACGTAAAAGAAGTTGTGCCCCATCGCGGGCGCCTGCGCCACCGGAAGGTTTGCAAGAAGTCCCATAAGGACGGATCCGATTGCCGCGCCGATGCAGGTGGCCGTCATCACCGCCCCGAAGTCTAGCCCGGCCATCGACAGCACGGCCGGCTGGACGAAAATGACGTACGACATCGTCATGAAAGTGGTAAGGCCCGCGATCACCTCCGTCGATACGGTGGTATTACGCTCCCGCAGGCCGAAAAATCTTTCAATTATTTCCGGTATTTCCGGCATTTCCGGCTCCTATTGGCATTAGTTTTTGATCTTTAACTAGCAGGTTGCTGAAAAAGTCCATCCGGGACTTTTTCAGCTGCGGCTTGGTCGAAATAAATTCGTCCACGCCTTTCAAATTGTTTGGCTTTCAGCCTGCACAATTCGGGCAATCCATTTAAATTCCGGCCATCGATTGCTTATCAGGCTGCTTTTTCAGCAGCCTGATAGTCCGCTTCTACGATTCGTCCCCTTGTATGCAATAATAGGAAGGATATGGATTACATGCAATGCCAATTTTGAACGATTTTGAAAAACTGACCTCACTTTTATACAGGCAGGAAATCATCACGCTAAAACAGCGCGAGCTTATCCGCGAGAACGGCGCCTCGGACCCGAAAGGCAAAAAGAGGAAGCCGTGGCGGCAGCGCGCGGCATCCGATAAAAAAGGGAATAAATACCAATCCCCGCTCGACCTTATTGAATCGTTAAAACTAGACCTTGGAGACGGGAAGATACTGGACGATGAAGCCATCATGCGCTCAGTGGCAAATGAATACAAGCTGGTATTTAAAATACTCGACCCGTTGGAACTCGACACGGAGGTAGTGGCGAACACTATACCAAAACCGTTCGCCCTTAAGAATGTAGTAGTACCCCTGTACCGCAACGGCGACGTCCTTACCGTGGCGGTTACGGACCCCGATGACGGCGAAACGATAGACCAGATAAAAATGGTTACGGGAATGAAGGTGGAGACGGTGATAAGCACGCGCTCCGATATAAAGAAGATAATCAACCAGGTCTTCGGTTTCGAGACAACGCTTAAAAAGGCGGAGGAGGATGCAAGCACGTCGATTGCGGAATTAGGCAACCTGGAACAGCTTTCACATTTGAAAAGCGATGACAATATTTCGTCCACCGACAGGCATGTTCAGGGCGCCGTCGATTTCATATTCAACTACGCCTTAAGCCATCGCGCAAGCGATATACACATGGAGCCGAAGCGCGAAGATACGCATATAAGGATGCGCATCGACGGCGTTCTAATGGAAACCCACAAAATACCGAAATCGGTGCACGCCCACCTCCTTTCGCGCATCAAGCTCCTTGCGAGGATGGACATATCCGAAAAGAGAAGGCCGCAGGACGGAAGGATAAAGATCAAAAACGACGACATGGAAGTGGAAATGCGCGTGTCCGTCATGCCGGTTGCATTCGGCGAAAAGGCCGTGATCAGGATATTCGACCCAGAAATGGCGTTCAGGGAGCTAGACGAACTTGGTTTTTACACGCAGGACCTGGAGCGGTACAAAAGTTTCCTTTCAAAACCGTTCGGGATGATACTCGTTACCGGCCCCACGGGTTCGGGCAAAACCAGCACCCTATATTCGTCTCTTAAATATATCGCCGCGCCGGAAAAAAACATCGTTACCGTCGAAGACCCCATTGAGATGGTGATACCGGAATATAACCAGGTCGGCGTGCAGAATGCGATAGACGTTACGTTCGCCTCCGCGCTACGTTCGATATTAAGGCAGGACCCGGACATAATCATGATCGGCGAAATTCGGGACCACGAAACGGCGGAAAACGCCGTCCATGCGGCCCTTACCGGACACCTGCTCCTTTCGACGATGCATACCAACGACACCGTTTCGTCCCTTACGCGGCTTTACGATATAGGGTTGGAGCCTTATCTTGTAAAGTCGTCGCTTATCGGGGTGGCGGCCCAAAGGCTTTTGAGGGTTATATGCGCCGATTGCGCAGAGGACGCAAGTTATTCCGAAGACGAACTTAAAGGGGTGGGCATACACAAAACTTCGGGGTTGAAGATGAAAAAAGGGAAGGGTTGCGAAAAGTGCCGCCAAACGGGATATTTCGGGCGCACCGGCGTCCATGAAGTTCTGGAAGTCGCCAATGAAGTGCGGGAGATGATCGACGGAAAGACGCCCAACGAGACAATCATTAAAGCGGCCCGGAAAGCCGGTACGAAAATCCTGCGCGAAAACGCGCTGAAAAAAATGGCGGAGGGAATTACCACCCTCGAAGAAGTCCTTCGCCTGAAATCCGACTGAAAACCGCCCTACCCCCGTCCCTTTTTACGCCGCCCTTGACAGTTAGCATGCTTTTACCAGCAAAGAGCTTCACAATTCATGTAAAATCAATGCGATTTGGGCATATGCTGATTCTTTGCTATTATTTCCTTGAGAACTTCGATTGTAAAATTATATGCTAAAGGGAAATTAAAATGATATTAATAATTAAAATAATATGTCGATTTAACGGCGAGGAGATTATGGGGAAATAAATGTGCATTGATG